>DATCKI010000216.1:0-23808 GCA_036562365.1 Bacteroidia bacterium
TACGGGTAGCCGTTCGCCGTATAGAATTGAGGCGACGGCGACGGCGGGGTTTACTATCTTCTGGAAAATGTACCAATATTAAAATCATTTCTGCTTCTCCACGCTGCGTTGGATAGAAATTTTCGTTCGGTCATCCCCAAGGCACGTGGGGACTCCCTCGTTTCGTTTTCGCTGCGCCTTGCGGTGGCTTGCATAAATGATTTTAAGGTTTTGTAGCTAGTTCAAAATTTCTGCTTCTCCACGCTGCGTTGGAGCTTAAATTAACTTAGTCACCCCCAAAGTGCCTTGGGGTGCTTTAATTACGATATTCCAAAAGTTAATAACATGAAATCAGACGGCAAAAATTCCATGAAGTAGTTTTCATAAACTCTGCGCTACTTTGCGGCCTTTGCGTCTTTGCGGTGATGTTGTTTCTATTTTATAATCGCATGGATTTTAGCTCAGTTTAAATTATTTAGCGTGTAAACTAACTAATGGGATCAACATTTCCTCTAAGCTTATACCTCCATGCTGGAATGTATTTTTATAAAAATTTACATAGTAATTATAATTATTTGGATAGGCTAAAAATTTACTACCCTTCGCAAAAATAAATCGAGAACTTACATTTACCTTTGGTAAAAAAACCTCGCCAGGATCTCCAATATCAAATACATCCTTTGACTCGTATCTTAAGTTTTTACCCATTTTGTAACGTAAATTGGTAGTAGTTTCACGATCTCCAACTACTTTGCTTGGCTCTTTTACTCGTATAGTTCCATGGTCGGTACATAAAAAGACCTTGCCTTTAGCTATAGCAATTTCTTTGAGCATTTCGCGAAGTGGGCTATGCTCAAACCAACTTTGGGTTAAAGAACGGTAAGCCGCTTCATCATCCGCTAATTCGCGAATAACTTCCATGTCGGTGCGGGCATGACTCAACATATCTACGAAGTTATATACGATTACGTTTAATTTATTTTGATTGAGTTTATGCATGTTTTCAACCAATTTCTTCCCTGAGTTGAGATTGGTGATTTTATGATAACTCATCTTAATATTCTTACCTAAACGTTTTAATTGTTCTTGCAATAATTCCTCTTCATGCATGTTTTTTCCACCTTCTTCATCTTCTCCAACCCATAAATTGGGAAAACGTTTTTCTATTTCAGAAGGCATTAAACCAGCAAATAAAGCATTACGTGCATATTGAGTAGCAGTAGGAAGTATAGAATAGAAAATATCTTCACTATCTATTCTAAAATCTTCTTGAATCATTGGTTGTATTGCTTTCCATTGGTCGTATCGTAAATTATCGATTACGATCCAATAAATAGTGTTTTCCCCATTTAATGAAGGTGCAATTCGGTTTTTGAAAAGTGTATGCGATAACAAAGGAGTGTCTTCACTTTTACCTTGAATCCAGCTTTTATAATTGCGTTCAACAAATTTTCCGAAGAGGTTATTAGCTTCTTCCTTCTGACTTAAAAGTATATCTTCCATACCGCCAGTTGGATTTTTTGTAAGCTCCATTTCCCAATACACCAACTTTTTGTACACTTCTTTCCATTCTTCAGTATTCAAACGATCGCTTAAAGTCATACCGATATTCATGAACTCCTGACGATATTCAGCTGTAGTTTTTTCGCCAACTATACGTTTTCTGTCTAAAATCTTTTTAAGCGAAAGCAAAATTTGGTTTGGATTTACAGGTTTTATGAGGTAGTCTGCAATTTTAGAACCAATGGCATCTTCCATAATATGCTCTTCTTCACTTTTAGTAATCATGATAACTGGAAGATGTTGGCGTTGCGTTTTAATTCTGCTTAGCACCTCAAGTCCTGAAATTCCAGGCATATTTTCATCTAAGAATACAATGTCAAAGTCTTGTTGTTGAACCAATTCAAGGGCTTCAATCCCCCCTGAAGCTTTACTCACTTCATAACCGCGTCCTTCTAAAAAAGTGATATGTGGTTTTAATAAATCAATCTCATCATCCACCCATAAAATTTTAATCTTTTCCATTCTTTACTAATATTTTTAACGGTTTACATACTACTTCCTGAAAGCCATTATCTTTGCATAAAATTAGAGAGACATTTTGAACAAGGCAAATTTTCAAGGAAAGATTATAAACGACCCAGTTTATGGTTTTATTACTATAAACGATGAAATTCTTTTACAATTAATAGATCATCCTTATTTTCAGAGGTTGCGTCATATCTCGCAAATGGGGTTAGCTCAGCTAGTTTACCCAGGTGCACGTCATACACGTTTTCACCATGCGTTAGGCGTTTTTCACCTTATGCAAGAGGCCGTAAAAACTTTGAGAGATAAGGGTGTGGAAATTTCAGAAGATGAACGTTTAGGCCTTTGTATAGCCGGATTATTGCATGATATTGGTCATGGACCATTCTCGCACGCCCTTGAACATTCTTTATTCCCTGTTCAACACGAACAAATTTCTCTCCTTTTAATGCAGAAATTACGTGCTGAGCTTGGCCCAGTTATGGATGTAGCTATTTCTATTTTTAATAGAACTTATCCCAAACCATTTTTATGCAATCTGGTTAGTGGTCAACTCGATTTAGATCGTACCGACTATTTGCTACGAGACAGTTTTTATACCGGAGTGGTGGAAGGTACAGTTGGTGCAGAAAGAATTATCAAACTTCTGCATGTACATAATAACCAATTAGTAGTTGAAGAAAAAGGGATTTATTCATTAGAAAACTTCTTACTAGCACGCAGACTAATGTATTGGCAAGTGTATATACATAAGACAGTAATTAGTTCCGAACATTTAATTACCAGTGTTTTAAAGCGTGCTAAACAATTGGTAAGAAGTGGAAAAACTCTTTTCGGTACACCAGAATTATTATACTTCTTGAGCACAGAAATAGATACTCAAGATGAACAACAAATGGAAATTGCTTTAGAGCATTTTTTACGTTTAGAAGATAATGATATTATTAGTGCTATGAAACAATGGGCACGTTGTGATGATAAGATTTTGTCTTATTTAGCTCAAAGTTTATGGCATAGAAAATTGTTTAAAATTGAGATGCGTGAGGAGGAGTTTACAGAAAGTGAAATCCAATTACGCAAAGAAAAAGTTGCTAGTTTATTTACAGGCCAAGCTGAAGAGATAGACTTCCTCTTTGCACAAGGCATGGTAAAAAATACCCTATACCAGTATTCCCAACCTATATTAGTACGTATGAAAAGTGGCGAGATAAAGCATTTAGAAGAGGTTAGTACTTTGTTCGCCTCGTTAGGTGAAGATGTAATGGTTCAAAAAAGACATTTTTTACTCTATCCTAAAAAAAATATTGGGTAAGGCTAACTTACTTATACTTTGATAGATTTTTTTGCGTTTATAAAAAAATATAGTTGTTTGACTTGAAATTTGTAGTTAGGGGAATTTCGAAAAAGGTATAATTTTGTTATGTTAGCATACTAATTTAAGCAAATAAGAATTTCATGAAGATAACAGCTGCTGAAATAGCTGAACAATTAGGAGGTACGGTAGAGGGGGATGGCTCCGTAGAGTTATGTACTTTAGCTAAGATAGAAGAGGGATGTCCGGGTTCTCTTACATTTCTTGGAAATCCGAAATATGAAGAATTTGTTTATACAACAAAGGCCAGTGCCGTGGTTGTAAATAAAGATTTTAAGCCTTCTAAACCTTTACCTATGTCTATTATTCGTGTTGATGATGCATTTGCTTCATTTACGAAATTAATGGAGTTGTTTTATGGCTTATCGCGTAAAAAAGGAATAGAATCGCCAAGTTTTATACATCCCACAGCTACTATAGGCAAAGATGTTTATATAGGTGCATTTGCATATATAGGTGAAGGAGCCATTATAGCAGATGGAGCACAGATTTATCCTCATACTTATATTGGAGACCGTGTGCAAATAGGGGAGATGAGTACCATTTATTCTGGAGTGAAAATTTATTATAACTGCGTTATTGGAAATCATGTTACTATTCATAGTGGTACTGTGATTGGAGCTGATGGTTTTGGATTCTCTCCAACTCAAGCTGATGGTTATAATAAAGTTCCTCAAATTGGAAATGTGCTAATCGAAGATTATGTTGAAATTGGCGCTAATGCAACTATAGATAGAGCAACTTTAGGTTCTACGATTATACGTAAAGGTGCTAAGTTGGATAATTTAATTCAAGTAGCTCATAATGTAGAAGTAGGTGAACATACGGTAATAGCTGCACAAGCGGGTGTTGCTGGTTCTGCAAAAATTGGAAAATACTGTATGATTGGTGGTCAAGTTGGAATTGTTGGGCACTTGAGTATAGCCGATCATACGAAGATTGCCGCTCAGTCTGGAATAGGAAGCTCTATTAAGAAGGAAGGTCAGACTTTACAAGGTTCGCCGGCATTCGAAATTACAGATTACAAAAGAGCTTATGTGCATTTTAGAAATCTTAGCAAGCTCGAAGCCAGAATTAGTAATCTTGAGAAAAAGAAATCTTAATTATTTACGCAATATTTTACCATTTTCAGTTCGTTCTAGTTTTGGGACGAACTGAATTTTTTTTGGACACTTATTCTTTTCTATTTTTTCTTTGATTTTTTGGTCCAAATCTTCGATTTGAGGTCCTTCTACCTTTAATACCACTATCTGCCCAAATAACTCGTCTTTTTGCCCTATTAAGTAAAAAGTTCTATTGCTGAGTTCTGGTATTTCAGCTAATTTTTTTTCAATTTCTTCTGGATGAATTTTTAAACCTCCGGAATTAATCACAAAATCGGCTCTGCCTTTCCAAATAAACTCTTGATTTTCGTTCAGTTCAACCACATCGTTGGTCTTGATAGGTTGATTCCCTATTAATTCAGGGTCTGAAATAATTAAGCAATTTTCTTCATTTACACTTAGTCTAATGTCTTTTGAAACAGGAATAAAGTGAGAAGTTCCTGCTTTTCTAAGTGCTATGTGTGAAAGAGTTTCGGTCATACCATAAGTTTCGTACACTTCTATTGGCATATGTGAAACCATATTTTGAAGTTCAGATGATAAAGGTGCACCGCCAATAATAGAAATACGTATATTCATCAATCTATTTTTGGTAACGGGATTGTGAACTATTTCGTATAGTTGTGCGGGAGTGAAGGCTGCAAAATCAATTTTAATATCATTGGGAATATGTAAGAGAGGATTAAGTGAAGGTTCGCACGCGAGTACCTGTGCGTTATTTAGGTATGCACGTAGGAGTAACATTCTACCTCCAATAAATTTAGCGGGAATAGCTAAAAGATAAGTTGAATTTGAGTTAAGCTTAAAGAATTGATTAGTTCTTTGAGCGCTGACGATCATAGCTTGTTTAGTAACTTCAATAGTTTTGGGTGTTCCAGTACTACCAGAACTTTGGTGTTGAATGGTGTGTGAATTGGATTTCCAATTTAGGAGGAAATCTTCAATTGCCTGAACCCATTTGAGGTCTGGATCTATATAAGTTACTTTAAACATTAGGATAAAGGTAAATAAAAGCAAAAAAAAACCGCCACCTATGGTGACGGATTTTATCATCTGTGTTGAAAATTATTAGTCCACGTTACCGTGTAAATATCTGTTTTCTTTAACTATTCTCATTCCGTTTTCATCAACAGAAATGGTAGAGCTTGAGATACCTGCTTGTTGCATAGGGATATTATCTTCTAGTTTAACATTTCTTCTTTGGTAAGCTGGAATGTTTTCGATATCCATTAAGCCAGAAGGAGTTTTGATTTTGCTTGTAATATCTTTCAAGCGCATCATTCTTTCTTGAGCTCTATAAAGATCGTTTTTAGATTTATCTTCAGAAGAAGAGTTAGTATTATGTACTTCAAAGATGTCGTTAATACTAGCAGTTGGTTTAACTTCTTGTTGAGCTACTGGCTCATTTTCTACATAGGTAGTGAAGTTTAATTCTGCAGCTGGACGAACGTCGAAGTTAGATTTTTCAACTTCTTTTTGAATTTCTTCAGTTTGATTTAAGATAAACTCAGTGTTATTAATAGCCTCTGGGTTGAAAGTAATTTCAACTGGTTTATTTTCAACTGGAGTTTCTACTACATTTTCAGAAACGAAGAATGGAGTTTCTTCTTGAGTATTGATTTCGAAACTAGCTTGTTCAACTGGTTCAGCTGGAGTTTCGTTTAAGTTAGTAACTTGAAATTCCACATTAGCACTTGGAGTTGTTTCAGCCACTGGAGCTTTTTTAGGAGTTTCAATATTTAAAACGATTTCCTTTTTTTCCTTTTCTACATTTGGTTTAGAACCGCTTTGGAAACCAGTAGCTATAACAGTTACACAGATATCATCACCTAAAGTTTCGTCGGTACCTGTACCCCAAATAATTTCGGCAGTCATACCTGCTTCTTCTTGAACGTAGTCGGTAATTACGGTTACTTCATCCATTTTAAGTTCTACGTTACCTGTAGAGATGTATAATAAAACGTGACGAGCCCCTTTAATATCGTTATCGTTCAATAGAGGCGAAGACATTGCCGATTCAACAGCTAATTGAGCTCTATTTTCGCCGCTAGCTTTAGCAGAGCCCATGATGGCGTTACCACTATCGCTCATAACGGTACGCACGTCAGCAAAGTCGACGTTTACATAGCCAGGCATAGTGATAATTTCTGCGATAGACTTAGCAGCGGTAGTTAAAACATCATCGGCCATATTGAAAGCGGTAGAAAGAGAAAGATTACCTCCAATTTCTCTAAGTTTTTCATTAGAGATAACAAGAAGGGTATCTACTTGCTTACGCATCTCATCTAGACCAGCTTCTGCTTGAATTTTACGTTTTTTTCCTTCAAAATCGAATGGGATAGTTACAATACCCACAGTTAGAATGCCCATTTCTTTTGCAGCTTGAGCAATAACTGGAGCAGCACCTGTACCAGTTCCACCACCCATACCTGCGGTGATGAAAACCATTTTCGTATTTTGAGCTAAATATTTTTTAACGTCTTCTATATTTTCAATAGCAGCATTCTTACCAACTTCAGGAAGAGAGCCTGCTCCACGACCTTCAGTCAAAGAAGCACCTAGTTGAATTTTTGCTGGAATTGGACTAGCATTAAGGGCTTGCTCATCAGTATTACATACGATGAAGTCAACACCTCTAATACCTTGGTTATACATGTGATTTACTGCGTTTCCGCCGCCACCACCTACACCAATCACTTTAATAATAGAACTTTGATTTTTTTGTAAATCAAAATTCATTAGTCCGGTTGGGGGATTTTGAAATTCCATATTCAATGTGGTTTTTTACAATTACAAATTTGAGACTTTGATCTAATAATTTTTAAGCACTATTTACATAGTTACACACATCCAATTGTTATTATCTGTAAAACTATGGCATGTTAGGATGCGTATACTATTTTTTATAGTTCATTTTCATCATCTTCCAAGAAGCTACTTGCCTTGTTAATTAAGGACTGGAAGAAGTTTCCAACCTTAGGTTTGTCGGCTCCTCTTACATTTTTCTTCTTTGCTTGAGGGTCTTCATCTTGGTTAGCTACTGGTGTAGGAACAAATTCAGGCTTCATTTTATCGACACCTAACATTACTAAACCGACACTGGTTGCAAATAGTGGGTTTGCAATTTTTTGAGCTTCGGTGCCAGTTAAATGTTTATGTGGTAAGCCTAAACGTGTGTCTTTACCTGTAATTAATGACATTAATTGTTGGCTATGTTTCATCATACTTCCACCACCTGTCATAACTATACCAGCAGATAATTTATCTTTATATCCAGATGTACGTAATTCGTAATCAACATATTCAAAGATCTCAGACATACGTGCATTGATAATACCCGCTAAAGTCTTTTTTGTAATTTGTTTAGGTGCACGACCAGCAATACCTGGAATGGTGATTACAGTATTCTCCATACCTGGTAATTCTAGCGCAGAACCGTGATGTGTTTTAAGCTTTTCAGCAGTGTCTTTCACTAAAGCGCAACCTTCTTTTATATCTTCCGATATAATATTTCCACCTAAAGGAATAACTGCTGTGTGACGTATAATTCCATTATAGAATATAGCTAAGTCTGTAGTACCACCCCCAATGTCTACAAGAGCTACTCCTGCTTCTTTTTCTTCCTCTAATAATACAGCTTCTGAAGATGCTAATGGCTCTAGAATTAATTCTTTAATACTTAAACCTGCCATTTGCACACATTTCTGTATGTTTCTTGCAGCAGAAACTTGTCCGGTAATTACATGGAAATTGGCTTCTAATCTATTTCCAAGTGTGCCAACTGGGTCTTTATAACCTGCTTCGTTATCTATGATATATTCTTGCGGTAAAACGTGAATAATTTCTTCACCTGGAGGCATGGCTAAACGATACATATTATCAATCATGCTGTCAACCTCTGCGTTGGTGATTAAATCATCAGGATTTTGGCGCGTAAATATTCCTCTGTGTTGGTAGCTTCTTATGTGTTGGCCAGCAATACCTACATTTACAGTACGAATCTCAACTCCAGATGAATCTTCAGCTTCTTTTATAGCCGATCTAATACTCTCTGTAGTTTGTAAGATATGGGTTACAACTCCACGGTGTACACCAACCGATGGAGCATGACCCATACCTAAGATCTCTACTTTTCCATGCTCGTTTTGCTTACCAACCAAAGCCACAATTTTGGTTGTACCAATGTCTAAGCCGACAATAATTTTCTCTTTTGCCATAGTTTCTATTTATTACAGATGATTTGATTTTTAAATTTCAAATTTATTTTAGTATAGTCTTTATACCCTGTGTAATTCAAGCCTTCGCGATAAAATATTTCTAATTTCTTCAGTTTCCCATCTGTATGCGAAGTGTCTCCAAATAATATATACGATCTTCCTATTACCGGTATTAATTCGAATTCTTTATCGTTGTTAACGTGTATTTGTTCTATTAATGATTTGTGGAATAAACTCTTGTTTATTCTATTGGTTAAATATGCTGCATCATCTAACAAGGAAATGTTTTTTAATGAATCTAAATGCATTAAATTATGTCTCTTTGCATAAGGTTCATTCCATTCTCCTGTAATAACCATTACATGTGCTGTCCAACCCTTTTTCAATGGAAATGGATGTCCTGATTCATCAATATAGTATGAAGTGCCCGACTTTTCGTATATACGTGCAATAGGCTCCCTTAACTTGATGTGCGCTTTAATACCTCCATCTACCGATGCATAAATCTCAGCTTTTTTAATGTATGGATTTGAATTTAATGTCTTTTCTATTTTGCCAATATTTATTTCTTCACTTCCTGAAATGAATTCTTTATTTATTATTTCTTCTATTTCGTATGGAGAGAGGATTTTATTATTAGCTGGACTAATAATTTCTACATGTGTTTTTTCGATAGTAGTAACAGAAGTCTTCTTGTCTGAATATACCAATACCGCAATAATGCCACCAATTAGTAGCACTATTAATATATAGCTTAGTATTTTCAGTTTTTTACTCATTACTTAAAATTGCCTTAATAGGTTCAACACTTCTATCTATATCTCCAGCTCCTAGTGTTAATAATACTTCTAGCGAATCTTTATGCTCTGCAACATAATTTGCTAAGTCTTCTTTTTGAACTATTTTTTTATCCTTTACTGTACATTTATCTAACAAAAGCTCAGAACTAACTCCTTCAATTGGGAGCTCTCTTGCTGGATATATATCTAGTAAAATTAACTCATCTACCTTCGAAAGTTCTTGTGCAAATCCGTCTATAAAGTCGCGCGTACGACTGAATAAATGTGGTTGAAATGCTACCGTTAATTTTTTATTTGGGAACAATAAACGTGCGGCTGATATTGCAGCTTTAATTTCAGTTGGATGATGCGCATAGTCGTCTATATACGAAATTTTATCGTTGTTTATTATCCACTCAAATCTTCTTTTTACCCCTTTAAATTCAACTAATGCTTTTGCAATATTGTTATGATTACAACCTTTTTTCCCTGCTAATATGATAGCTGCACTTGCATTCGAAATATTATGAAGTCCTGCCATTGGCAATAAATAGATGCCATTAATATTTGAAATTGGACTTTCAATTTTGAATTCGAATTTATGATCTTTTACACCTAAGAATGTAATCTTATGTGTACAGTTCTCTGAGAAACCATAAGTTTCGTAAGGAACATCAATTTTATTTGTTTTAGCAGCAGCTTCAGAAAGTAATAAGAATCCATTTTCTTTTACATTTTTACTGAAGTCTTTGAATCCATCTGCAAAAGAATCTATATCGCCATAAATATCTAAATGGTCAGCATCTACACTAGTTATAACTGCCATATCTGGCTTTAACCATAAGAAAGAACGATCGAATTCATCTGCTTCTGAAATGGTAATATTACCTTCAGGATGATTTAAGAAATTGGTATTATAATTACTTAAAATTCCTCCTGCAAATACAGTTGGTAATAGGCCACATTGCTCAAAAAGATGAGCTGTAAGTGAAGTTGTAGTAGTTTTACCATGTGTGCCAGCTATGCATATACTAAAATGCTCATTGGTAAGTAAACCCAATACTTGAGCTCTTTTCATCATGGTATATCCATTATCCTTGAAGTAATTTAAAATCTTACTGTCTTTAGGAATAGCTGGGGTATAAACTATTAATATTTCTTCTTTAGAAGAATGAATAATTTCTGATGGAATAGTGCTAATTTCATCTATATACGAAATTTGCATTTCTTCGTGTTCTAATTCGTGTGTAAGTGGACTAGGAGTTTTGTCGTATCCTGCCACAAAACATTTACGGGTATGGTAATACCTAGCAATGGCGCTCATTCCTATGCCGCCTATTCCTACGAAGTAGACATATTTTATGTTCGAATTAAGCATTTCCATTTACTAAGTTTTCTATTACTTCAACAATTTTTTCTGCCGATCTAGGGAAGGCAGCTTTTCCCGCATTTTCGCTTAGTATATCTAATTTTTGGTTTTGGTTAATGGTTTCTAATATGATATTTCCAAGTTCTTTTGGAGCCTCAGAATTCTTTAATAAAATTGCAGCATTTAGGTTTACTAATGCCATTGCATTTTTGGTTTGATGATCTTCAGCAGCGGTTGGAAGTGGAACTAAAATGCTTGCTTTTTTCTTTAAACAAATTTCTGAAAGGGCAATAGCTCCTGCTCTTGAAACTACTAAGTCGGCAGCTGCATAAGCAACTTCCATGTTATTGATGAATTCTACAATTTTAATGTTATTCGAATTCAATTTTCTTAATTGCTCTGTTTGTGGATAGAAGTGTGAGCCTGTTTGCCATATAATTTGAATATCGCTTTGGTTTAATTTTTCGAAAGCGTTCATCATACCTTGGTTAATGGCAAGTGCACCAAGGCTTCCACCATATACTAAAACAGTTTTTTTATTTTGGTCCAAACCGAATTCTTTACATGCAGCTTCTTTTGTAATGTTAGAGAATTCGATTTGCTCGCGTATAGGGTTGCCAGTCATAACCACCTTTTCGGCAGGGAAGTATTGTTTAACTTCAGTATAAGCAGCGCAAATATTATTAACTCTTTTACCCAAGAAAGTATTCACTTTACCTGGAAGAGAGTTTTGTTCTTGAATTACAGTTGGGATTTTTAGAGCAGTAGCCATGTATAAAACTGGTGCCGATGCAAATCCGCCTGTACCAATTACCACCTGAGGTTTTTCGTTTTTTAAAAGTTTATAAGCATTATAAATACTGCTCATAATTTTGAATGGTAGAGTGAAATTGCTAATAGATAAAGAGCGTTGTAAACCGGCAATATTCAGTCCTACGATTTTATATCCAGCTTGTGGAACTTTTTGCATTTCCATTTTACCTTTAGCGCCAACGAAAAGAATATCAGCATTAGGATATTTCTTTTTAATAGTATCAGCAATTGCTACAGCTGGAAATATATGTCCACCGGTACCACCACCAGAGATAATGATTTTATTCAGCATCTTCCACCTCCTTTACTTCAGGTTCTTCTTGTTTTTCTTCAACGGCCCGACTAATAGATAGTAGCATACCAAAGGTTAGAGCAGTGAAGAGAGTACCAGTTCCACCCATACTAACCATTGGAAGTGGTTGACCTGTAACTGGGAAAAGATTAACCGCAACAGCCATGTTAATGAAGGCTTGAATTACGATTAAAATACCTAATCCCAAAGATAAAAGAGCAGCGTAAGCGTATTTAGTTTTGGATGCAATACGAACGCAGCGGTAAAGTAAAATTAAGTAGGCAAATAGCACCGAAAGTCCTCCGAATAAACCATATTCACCTATAATCATAGCGAAGATGAAGTCGGAATAACCTTGAGGTAAGAAATATTTATTAGGGTTATTAGCCGGGCCAGTACCTAAAATATTTCCGTTTGCTATAGCCATTTTAGCTTGTTCAGCTTGATAATTAGCATCTGCATTATCGCCTAAGAAACCGAAGATACGGTTCTTCCAAGTTGCACCACGAGGTAGTACATCAGGGAAGAAGTAAATTAGGAATACCGTGATGCCAATAATTACTAAGCCAATCAGAACAATAAATCCTAATTGTTTCATTGGCACACGAGCTACAAACATAAGTAGGAAGCATATACTAAATAGCATAGCTGCGGTACTAAAGTTTGCAGGGAAAATAAGCAGACAAATAATACCTATCCAAGCTAGAGCTGGGAGCAAGGTGGTTTTATAATCGTCGGTTAAATCTTGACGTTTAGAGAGCATATAAGCTACATAGGTAACCAAGGTTACTTTTGCTAAATCGGAGGTTTGGAAGCTAAGTCCAAGCCCTGGTATTTTTAACCATCTACTTGCATCATTAATATCAGACCCTAACATTAAAGTTAAAACGAGGAGTGGGATAGTAAAAATGATGAGTATTTGAGAGATTTTAGCAAAAACGGTGTAGCGTATTTTTTGCACGAAGTACATAATCACGAAACTCGCAATAATAAAAAATACCCTTTCGATTAAATAGGCCTCCGTATTACCGCCTTTATATTTAAAGGCAAGTGATCCGGTAGTACTATAAACCGTAAGAATAGAAATCACAGACAAGAATAGAGCAACGCCCCAAATTGCCGGATCTCCCTTAAGGTATTTTCGTATATTAATCATTCGTGAAACTTTATTATAATTCTCTTACCATTTGTTTAAATTGATTACCACGATCTTCGTAGTTTTCGAATAAATCGAAGCTTGCACAAGCAGGCGACAATAGCACCACATCACCTTTTTGCCCTACTCTATAAGCGGCATTTACTGCGTCTTTCATCGACTCAACTTGGATGATTTGTGGGATAATTGCGCCGAAAGTTTCAGCTAACTTATCTGCACCTTCGCCTAAAACGATTAAGGTTTTTACTTTACCTTTTACAACTGGTACTAATTCTTCATAATCGTTTCCTTTGTCTACTCCACCAGCAATCCAGATGGTTGGATTAGTCATAGATTCTAATGCATAGAATGCAGAATTTACGTTAGTAGCTTTACTGTCGTTGATGTATTCTACACCTTTTACTTTTGCTACGAACTCCATTCTGTGTTCTGCATTTTGGAAGTCGCTCAATGAATTACGAATGCTCTCTTTTTTGATGTCTAGAATTCGTGCAGCAATTCCAGCAGCCATAGAGTTATACGCATTGTGTTTTCCTTGAAGTGCTAATTCGTTAATGTACATACTTAATTCCTCGTTATTTATATTTATAATTAATTCTTGTTCCGTTAAATAAGCGCCCTCGCCAACAACTTTGTTAAGGCTAAAAGGGTAGATTTTTGATTGATGTGGATATTTGGTCAATCCATTTTTAATTGGTTCTGAATCTATACCCACTATTAATGCATCTTCTTCTGTTTGGTTCATCGCTATACGAAATTTTGATGCGATGTAATTTTCGTATTGATAGTTGTATCTGTCAAGATGATCAGGAGTGATATTGGTAATTACAGCTATATGAGGTCTGAATTTTACGATTCCATCTAGTTGGAAACTGCTTAATTCAAGTACATAGTAATCGAAATTGTCTTCTGCTACACTTTGTGCGAAGCTTTTACCAATATTTCCTGCTAAACCTACATTGAGACCTGCATTTTTAAGCAAATGATAGGTAAGTAGGGTAGTGGTTGTTTTCCCATTAGTACCAGTTATACCTATTATTTTTGCATTTGTGTAATCTGCTGCGAACTCAATTTCTGAGATAACTGGGATTCCTTTTTCTTGAGCCTTTTTAACTATAGTGGCTTTATCAGGAATACCTGGACTTTTCATGATTAAGTCGGAGCTTAAAATTTGAGACTCGTCGTGATTTTTTTCTTCCCAATTAATAGCAGCCTTATCAAGAGCTTCTTTATAATTGCTCTTGATGCTTCCAAAGTCGGATACCCAAACTTCATAGCCCATTTTTTGAGCTAGAATAGCAGTACCTACTCCAGATTCGCCTGCACCTAATATGGAAATCTTCTTTTGCACGACTTATCTTAATTTTAGAGTTATAATGGTTAATGCTGCTAAGCCAATACCAACAATCCAGAAGCGAGTAACTATCTTACTTTCTGCATAACCTAATTTTTGGTAATGGTGATGTAAAGGGGCCATTTTGAAAATACGTCTTCCTTCTCCATGCTTTTTCTTAGTGTATTTGAAGTAGTAAACCTGCATCATTACTGATAAGTTCTCTACTAAGAAAATTCCGCATAGAATAGGAATTAAAAGCTCTTTACGTATACAAATGGCAAGAGTAGCAATGATACCACCAATGGCTAAACTTCCAGTATCGCCCATAAATACTTGAGCTGGATATGCATTATACCAAAGGAAACCTATACAAGCTCCAACAAATGAGGCAGCAAAAATTACCAATTCACCTGAATTTGGTATATACATTACATTTAGATAATTAGCAAAAATGCTATTACCTGATACATATGCTAAAATTCCTAATGCTATACCTATAATGGCAGATGTTCCTGTTGCTAAACCATCTATTCCATCTGTAATATTTGCACCATTTGAAACTGCAGTGATAATGAAAATTACGATTGGAATAAATACTATCCATCCCCATTTTTCATAGTTATCACCTAAGAATGAGATTATTTTTGAATAGTTGAATTCATGATTTTTTACGAATGGGATTGTTGTTACTTGCGTATTAACATCTACATAATTATTTTCGATTTGTTGCATTTGTGATTCAGCAACAACAGGGGTAGGGTTCACAATTTTACGACGCATAGTAACGTCGGGGTGGAAGTATAATACACATCCAACTAATAGCCCAATTCCAACTTGACCAATAATTTTAAAACGCCCTGCTAAACCTTCTTTATTCTTTTTAAATACTTTGATATAGTCATCTGCAAATCCAATTAAGCCTAAGCCTACGGTAGTAGCAAGCATTAAAAGGATGTAAACATTATCTAATTTTGTAAATAATAAAACAGGAATTAAAATAGCAGCCAAAATGATTAAACCACCCATAGTTGGAGTGCCTGCTTTTTCCATTTGTCCGGCTAAGCCTAAATCACGTATAGTTTCACCAACTTGAAGTATTCTTAATCTATTGATTAATTTTTTTCCGAATACGGCTGAAATTAGTATAGATACCAACATTGCGATTACCGCACGGAAAGAGATATACTGGAATACACCCAAACCTGGGATATTCGTATATTCATCAAGATATTTTACTAAATAATACAACATTTTAGGCTCTGTTATTAAAGGTTTCGGTAATCACTTTTTTATCGTCGAAGTCTTTACGTACTCCATTTGCTTCTTGGTATTTCTCGTGGCCTTTACCAGCAACAAGAATTACATCGCCTGGTTTAGCTATGCTAACAGCAGTACGAATAGCTTCTTCGCGGTCTGTAATGCTTAATATTTTTTGAAGAAGGCTGCTTGATAAACCTTCTTTCATATCTGCAATAATTTTGTTAGGATCTTCGCTTCTTGGATTGTCAGAAGTGAATATGCATTGATCTGAAAGCGAAGAAGCTAATTTGCCCATAATAGGTCGTTTAGTGGTATCTCTATCGCCTCCACAACCTACTACCGTAATTAATTTTGTTCCTACTTTCATTACATCACGGATGCTTTCAATAATGTTTTGAAGGGCATCGGGCGTATGTGCATAATCGATAATTCCAGTAATTCCATCTTTAGAAATTACTGTATTGAATCTACCTTCAATAGGTTGTATAGTCGATAATGCAGTTAAAGTATTTACTTGTTCGTTTCCAAGAATAATGCTTGTTGCATATGCACTAAGTACATTATAGGCATTGAATTCTCCAGTTAAACGAACCCAAACTTCTTTATTATTGATGTTTAAGTGCATACCTCTTAATTCTTTTTCGAGGATTTTCACTTTAAAATCGGCAAAGCTCTTCATGCTATAGGTGTACACCTTAGCTTTGGTATTTTGCACCATGATTTTACCATTCTTATCGTCAACATTGATTAATGCTGCTGCCGTAGATGGTAATTGATCGAAGAATTGTTTTTTCGCTTTGATGTAGTTTTCGAATGTGCCATGATAATCTAAATGATCATGAGTTAAGTTTGTGAAAATGGCCACGTCGAATTGTATACCAAATATTCTTTTTTGATCTATAGCAATTGAACTAACCTCCATAAAACAGTGAGTACAACCAGCTTTAACCATTTCTGCTAAAAGTTTTTGTACAGCTAATGCATCAGGGGTTGTATGAGTAGATGGAAGAGTTTTATTTCCAATTTTATTTTCAACAGTACTTAATAATCCTACGGAATTACCAAGTTGTGTAAAGAGTTTATATAAAACTGTTGCAATACTGGTTTTTCCGTTAGTACCTGTAACACCTGCGATTTTAAGTTTTTCAGAAGGATTATTGTAGAAATTAGCTGCTAGAATTGCAAGCGCTTCCCAAGAATCATTAACCCGTACATAGGTTATGTCTTTTTTCAATTCTGCTGGTAAGCTTTCGCAAACAACAACAATAGCCCCTTGTTTAATAACTGCATCTATGTATGTATGCCCATCGCTATGTCTACCCTTTAAAGCGACAAAAAGCGACTGTGAAGTAACTTGGCGACTATCGTGATAGATGCTTTCTATCGCAATATTAGTATTGCCAATTACCTCTTCTAGGCGTACTTTATATAATATGTCTTTGAGTAGTTTCATATAGACAAATACAGTTTTACATTCATACCTTTTTTAAGTGCAGTTCCAGGTAATGGATCTTGAGATACCACAGAACCACGACCTTCTATTTGCACCGTACAGTTAAGTTTTTCTAAGATGTATAGGGCATCTTTTGCTCCCATCCCACGAAGGTTGGGTAGGATTTTGTCGTTAATGTTTATTGGACTGAAAACTACTTTGTTGCCTTCGATATTACTCTTAGCAACTATATTTGCTTTCGGTAATACTTTCGTATTAATGTTTAAGTAATCCAACACGTTTTTAGCAGCATAAGTGCTGGCTGTTTTTACTTTAGGTAATATAGAATCCGCCGCAACTGGTCGACCAACATTAATAGGCGAGTGAATGTCTAAAGCTCCAGCGTAAATTTTATCAGCAGCAGCTTTGAATACCGGACCAGCAACTAAGTTTCCGTAATACACACTATTCGATGGAGCACTAACAACAACTATACAGGTATATTTTGGTTTATCGGCTGGGAAGTAACCTACAAATGAAGCACGATAAGAAACTCCACCTTGTTTATAACCACCTGCTTTAGCAACTTGTGCAGTACCAGTTTTTCCACCAATAGAATAGATAAGTCCATTCAAGTTTTTAGCAGTTCCGCGTAAGACTGCACCTTCCATCATTTTGCGAGCTTGATTGATGGCTTCTTCAGATGCAATGCGTTCTTTGATAACTTCAGTCTCGAATTTTTGAGCCGATTTACCATGCTCTTTAATTTCGCTTACTAATTTCGGACGAACCATTTTACCGCCATTTGCAACTGCATTATAGAAGGTCACGATTTGTAATGCAGTTAATTGAGATTCGTAACCTATACTCATCCATGGAAGAGTAATTTTAGACCAAGTTTTGTCATTAGGATTTTTGATAAGTGGAGTGGGTTCTCCTCCTAACTTAATTCCAGTTGGTTCGGTAAGGTGGAATTGAGCTAATTTATCTACGAATTTCTGCGGATTATCTCCGTAATGTTTAATTACCAGTTTAGCAAAAGCAATGTTCGAAGACTTTTCGAATGCTTGTTGAATAGTTATATTTCCGAATCCACCTTCGTGCGAATCTTTCAATTTTACACCATAGAAAGTTGCAACACCATTACCTGTTTGAATAGTATCTTCAGGTTTAACTTTTTTATCATCTAAAAGAGCTAATACAGTAGCTAATTTAAAGGTAGAACCTGGTTCAACAGCTTCACGGATTGCGAAGTTATCTCCTTCGTAGTAATTTCCGTTTGCATCGCGTTGAAGGTTTGCAATAGCTTTAATAGCACCAGTTTGAACTTCCATAACAATGGCAGTTCCGTGTCCGGCATTACTTTTTGCAAGTTGAGTTGCTAATTCATTGTGCAATACTTCTTGAAGAGAAATATCGATAGTAGTATATATATCAGAACCGTTACGAGGTTCAATTTCATAATCATCATTTACAGGTTTCCAGAAACCACCTTGTAATTTTTGCATTAAACGTACTCCTTCAGTTCCTGCTAAAGTTTCGTTGTAAGCATATTCTAAACCGTGATAATTACCTTCACCAGTAGCTCTACCAATAGTTCTAGAAGCTAAGTTTTTATAAGGTTTAATACGTTTAGTAGTGGTGATAATAATTAAACCACTTTTATTACTACCTAATTTAAATAGTGGGAAATTCTTCAGTTTTTGTAACTGCGTATATCCAACATTTTTTTGAATAAGTTGATATCGATTCCCTTTGCTGCGAGCTGATTTTAGAATTTGTTTGTATTCTTCTTTCGACTTATCTCTGAATAAATTTGAAAGATTCCAAGCTAAAGAATCCAAGTTTTCATTAAATAAATCATCTTTTAGGCCGTCGGCTTTACCGTCGAAACGAATTTCGTATATAGGTAAAGAGATAGCTAAGAAGTTTCCATCTGCGCTGAAGATATTACCTCTTAATGGTTCAATGCTTTTAAGTTCTAGAGTAAGGTTTTCAGATTTTTTGCGAAGATCAGGACCTTCGACGAATTGAATGCGGATAACTTGCACAATAATAGCAATAGCTAACAATCCTATACCGTAGTATAAGAATGCAGCACGAGCTAATATTTGTTTCTTTTTATCCATTTTTAGTATATCAATTCAGTTTTAGAATTTTCAACTTTTATAATAATTGGAGGCGTTGTCGACTCCTTAATTCCTTCTTCAACAAGACCGTTCGAGAGTTCAGCTCTTTGCATTCCGAACATGAGATCAGCTTTTACTGAAACATATTTAGAGTGCAGGTCTTTTACCTTTTTATTAGTTTGGTTAATCTTATTCACCTTTCTTTCGGCGTAATAAGCGTTTGCTATATAAATTAGAGCAAGTACAGTTAAGAAAGCTGCAAAGGGCATATATCGAGTTATAACCCCTTCAGTCAGGAAATCTCCTTTCAATATCTTACCAACAGGAGAAGATTTTTTCTTCTTCTTGGCAGGAGTTGGCTCAACCTTTGGAGTTGGGCTTGAAGGAGTGGTATTTTTAAATTTATTTTCTGACATTATAGTTTTTCAGCTATTCTAAGTTTTGCACTTCTGGCTCTACTGTTTTGTTCAATTTCTTCTTCGGTTGGTATAATGGGTTTTCGGGTTATGCTTTTATAAAGTAGTTGAGGGTTTCCGTAGAAGTCTTTTTTAATTTCACCTTCGAAGTTTCCAGCTTTAATTAGGTTTTTCACTGGCCTATCTTCAAGAGAGTGGTACGACATGACAACTAATCTTCCGCCTGGTTTTAAGATTTCGGTACATTGAGTTAGCAATTCGTGCAAAGCCGGAATTTCGTCGTTCACTTCTATACGTAGGGCTTGAAACACGCGTGCGAGGAATTTGTGTTCCTCTTTAGGTTTATAGAGCCCTTTAAGCGCTTCTTTAAGGTCGGCTATGCTTTGCATAGACTCGCTTTTACGAATATTATTTACTATAGATCTTGCATTATAAAGCTCGCCGAATTCTCTAAAGATTTTAATGAGTTCCTCGTCAGAAGATTCTTCAATAACCTTGGCAGCAGTTTTCGGGTTTGCAGTGTCCATTCTCATATCTAGAGGGCCATCGAAGCGAAGAGAGAATCCTCTTTCAGCCTCATCGAACTGGTGAGAAGAAACACCTAAATCGGCAAGCACCCCATCAACTTCGGAAATACCTAAGAATTTGAGATGATTTTTTATAAAACGGAAGTCAGATTTTATGAAAGTAAATCTGCTATCCTCTATAGTTTTGGCGTTATTTTGGGCATCAGCATCTTTATCGAAAGCGATAAGACGAGCGCCTTCAGGAAGGTTTTTAAGGATTTCGCGAGAGTGCCCACCACCTCCGAAGGTAACGTCAACATAAATCCCATTAGGTTTTAGGTTGAGTCCCTCAATACATTGGTTTAGAAGTACTGGTATGTGGTAGTCGTAATTACTCATCATCGTCCGAAAAATTTAGCTTACTCAAAACATCTTCGGCCAAACTTTCCATATCGATCTCTTCATTCATAATGGCGTCGTAGGCCGCTTTATCCCATATTTCTACCACGTTATTGCTACCTAGAACTTTTACTTCGGTTTTAAGCCCAGCATATTCTGATAGCGGTTTTGGTATAAGCAGTCGACCTGCACTATCCGCTTCAACGGGAGTGGCTCCACCTAAAATTCGGCGCACCAACATATCCTCTTTAGCGATAAGTCGGTTTAGGCCTTTTAATTTCTTGTTGAGTTTGTTCCACTCGTCGATTGAATAAAGAACTAAGCACTTACGGTGTAGGTTACGATTTAGCACAAAGCCTTTATCAAAGGCATCGCCTAGCTGTTTCCGCAATCCTGCTGGAAACATGAAGCGGCCTTTGCTGTCCACTTTGCAATCGTATTCTCCTATAAGGCTTATCATTTGTGTATATCGAAAACTGCGGAGTAAAAGTACCGAAAAATTTCCCACTTTTTTCCACAATCCTACATCTTTTACCACTTTGTTGAAAACTTTGTTTCATTTTCACTCAAAAAAATGTTGAAAAGATGTTAATTTCTCTTTATGAAATGGGTTTAAAGTATTGAAATAAAAATGTTTATAAATTGAGTGTAAAAAGAGGGTCGAAGTGGTGGGAGAGAGTGGGAACAAGTGAATTTGTTAATATTTGTAAAAGGAATTATTATTTTCTGAAAATCAAAAGTTTGAAAAAATTAATTGATGTTTTGCAGCAGAAAGCAGCACTTAGATTTATGGTTAAGTGGGAGAAGAAAATTGCTTGAACTTTGAGCCTATAATTTTTGTAAAAAGTGGTTTAACATTTCTTTAGTCTACTTCCCATCTTATTTTTGTTTTCTTTGAACACTAAAACCTTGTACATGCGAAAAATTTATCTTTTACTACTCAGTTTCTTTCTAGCTACATTTGCTAGTGCACAGATTTTAGAGCCGGTGAAGTGGACCAGCGAATACCAGAAGAAGTCGGATTCAGAAGGTATTATAAAGTTTAAGGCAAGTATAGAACCCTCATGGCATCTATATTCTCAATACACAGATGAAGTATTTATTCCATTAAAATTTGAGTTTAAAACTCAAGGTGGATATGAGCGTATAGGCAAAGTAATTGAGCCAAAATACAAGGAAGTATATGATGATATTATGCAAGGTACTGCTCGTTACTTCGAGAATTCAGCAGTATTCGAGCAAAAAATAAAAGTTAGCTCGCCAAGTGATTTCGAAATAGAAGTTTGGTTAACGGGTCAGTCGTGTTCCGATGAAACAGGAATGTGTATTCCGTTCATGAAGTTGGTACAAAAAATTAGCATACCTGGAAATCCGAATGCGACCCAAGGTTCTGCACCAGTTGAAGCACCTTCAGTAATGGAGGGAATTACCCAAACTCCCAATGTAAATACCAGCGTTGCTATAGATTCTACCGTAATAAATAATACAGGAATTCCTGATTATAATGTAGCTGAACCAGAAATGTATAGCGAAGAAGCGGTAGCCAATTTAGAAGCTGCGTGTGGAGATGTAGATTTAGTAGATAACAGCATTTGGGGTATTTTTATTCAAGGTTTTTTAGGTGGATTTTTAGCATTATTAATGCCATGTATATTTCCAATGATACCGCTTACTGTTTCATTCTTCACGAAACAAAGTAAAACTCGTAGTAAGGGAATTGCCAATGCAATTATATATGCGATTTCAATTATATTAATTTATACCCTTTTAGGTTTTGTAGTTACCCTTTTATTTGGGCCAGAGGCATTGAATAAATTCTCGACAAATGGATGGGTGAACTTAGCCTTCTTTGCCATATTTGTGGTATTTGCGATTTCCTTTTTTGGGGCTTTCGAAATTACCTTGCCACAGGGTTTAGTAAATAAAGTAGATTCAGCTTCTAACAAAGGGGGCTTAATTGGAATCTTCTTCATGGCATTTACATTGTCGTTAGTATCATTTTCTTGTACAGGACCAATCATTGGTACCTTATTAGTAGAAGCGGCGCACGAAGGAAATACTTTAGGTCCGCTGGTTGGAATGTTTGGTTTTTCTTTAGCTCTTGCCTTACCATTTGCATTATTTGCGGTGTTCCCGGGTTTATTGAATTCTATGCCTAAATCGGGCAATTGGCTAAACAGCGTGAAGGTGGTATTAGGTATGTTAGAATTAGCATTTGCCATGAAGTTCCTAAGCAATGCCGACTTAGAATTTAAGTGGGGAATTATTAATCGTGAAGTATTCATTTCCATCTGGATTGCCATCTTCTTAGCCTTAGCATTATATCTATTTGGAAAATTAAAATTCAAGAGCGATTCAGACTCTTCCAAAATGGGCATTCCTGCCTTCATGTTAGGTGCGGTAGTATTGTCGTTTACTATATATTTATTTCCAGGTTTGTTTGGGCATCCATTGCGTTTAATAAGTGGGTTTCCGCCTCCGTCGTATTATAGCGAGTGGAATAAAGAGGGGGTTGATTGTCCGTTAGGTTTAAATTGTTATCATGATTACGAAGAAGCAATGTTAGCGGGGATAAAAGAATCGAAGCCAGTTTTATTAGATTTTACGGGGATAAACTGTGTGAATTGTCGTAAGATGGAAGAGAATGTATGGATAGATCCGGAGGTATTTAAAATGTTGAATGAGGAGTACATAGTAGCTTCGTTATATTGCGACAAGCCAGATGAGTTATCGAAGGAACAGTATTTTACGAAGCATGATGGTAGTATAGGAACAACGGTAGGTGAGAAGTGGGCACAATTTCAGATAAAATATTACAAACAAAACGCGCAGCCATTATATGTTTTAATCGACAATAAAGGCAAGCTTTTAGCTGATCCAAGAGGAAAAGGATATATGTCGAAAGACGATTATGTGAAGTATTTAAAAGAGGGTTTATGTCGTTACCAACTTCGCAAGACACATAAATAGAGAATAGAAATTATATAGTTAGAAGGTGATTCCAGAAGGGGTCAACTTTTTTTGTTTGGAATTGTTGAGGGGGAGGATGGTTTGAAATAGAGAGTTATGATTTTAGTATAGCTGCTCAAAATTAAGGGTTTATTCCTATAAGAATAGGGGAAAACCCCTATGTTAAAATTCTTGAATTATTGGTAGGATTGTGGATTATATGCGTGGGAAGTTGTGTATATAATTAAGTTATAGCCAATGTTAGGACGACAA
>DATCKI010000218.1:0-1727 GCA_036562365.1 Bacteroidia bacterium
ACAGCAGATCTATTTACTCATAATCCGGTTTTAGGACATATTAATACGTTTGGTGGAAATGCCGTGTCGGCAGCTGCTGCATTGGCAACTTTTCAGTTTATAGTCGACGAAAAACCATACCTAGAAATTGAACAAAAAGAAGCCTTTATTAGAAGTTCATTAAAAGATTATCCAGTTGAAATTACTGGTAAAGGATTTTTATTGGCAGGACATTTAAAAAGCGAAGAGGAAAATTTCGCCTATATATCAGAATGTATTAAAAACGGGCTAATAACAGATTGGTTTTTGTTCAACTCAAAGGCCTTTAGAATGGCACCTCCATTAATAATCAATGATAAAGATCTTAAAACTTCATTAAACATTATAAAAAAATCCTTTGAAATATTACCTTTGTAACATAACCATTTCTAATTAAATCCCCCATGAGAAAATTAATAGTATTATGGTTTGCTCTGGTTACATGCGTACTTTCAAATGCCCAAAATGTAGATTTTAAAAAATCTAATTTCCCGAACGACAAAGAGGGATTCCAGAAAGCTATTGCCAACCTACAAAAAGCAGACAATTTTTATTTTCAAGGTCCACACCGCTACGAACGTGCTTTAAAGTACTATTTGCTAGCAAACAACTTCAACCCTAACAATTCTGGGTTAAATCAAATTATTGGTAATATTTATACCACCCTTAATTTGCCAGGAGAAGCATTGCCTTATATTCAAAAGGCAATTGAATTAGACCCTTCTTATAAACTAGAATCGTCTAAAGTTTTAGCCCATACTTATCATTTAGATATGCAATGGGATAAAGCCATAGATGAATATACGCAGTATATTAAATATCAAGAGTCTAAGAAAGCTAAAGCTAAATCTCCTGCTGAAATTGAACAAATTAATAAGGAGATTAAAGACGCTCAATTAGCTATACAACAATGTAATAATGGTAAAATTGTTACTAAAGATTCTGTTCGTGTAATTGTTTCAAATCTTGGTCCAAATATCAATTCGAAGTACCCAGATTATAGTGCAATTGTTACTCCAGATGATAAAACTATCTACTTCACAACTCGTAGAAGTACCGTTACTGGTAGTTTAATTCCAGAAGGTGAACCATATTATTACGAAGACGTTTTCTATAGTACTCGTCTCGAAGATGGTCAATGGGACGGTGCACGCCCTCTTCCTGGTGCTATTAATACAAAAGACCATGAAGGACTTGTAGCTCTTTCTCCAGATGGAACGAAGATGATTATCTACCGTTATAAAAATGGTGGCGACTTATTTGAGTCAACTTTCGATGGTACCAACTGGAGTGCAGCTAAACCAATTACTGAAATTAATACCCCTTATCGCGAGTCTCACGCAGCTTATTCTCCAGATGGTAATACTTTGTATTACGTATCTGAAAACGTAACGCTTGGTGCTCAAAATCGTGATATTTTCTTTGTTACTCGTCAGGAAGACGGTAAATGGGGAAAACCAACTCGATTGGACGATAATATTAATACTCCTTATAACGAAGATGCCGTATTTATCGATTCTCAAGGTACTATGTACTTTGCGTCGCAAGGACACAACTCAATCGGTGGATACGATATCTTTAAATCAACCGGAAGTGGCGCTAACTGGACTAAAGCCGAAAATATGGGCTACCCAGTTAATACACCAGCTGATGAATTATTCTTTACCGTGCTAAATAACGGGTCTAAAGCTTATTTCAATTCGAACCGT
>DATCKI010000202.1:0-2520 GCA_036562365.1 Bacteroidia bacterium
TTAACAACACGTTAAACCGTGGCAAAATTAACCCTCTAAAGGTAAAGACCAAAATAAAATACCTAAATATAAGTAGGAAATAGCCTATTTAGAATTAGTCTAAATAATGCAACTCCTTTTAGTTTCTCTTAATCTTTTACAATCGAATAATTTATAAGCCCCATTTGCCCTCCAAGAAGTTATTGACATTGTTAATAACTGCATGTTTTTACATCGCTTAATAGTTTAGTTTTCGATAAAACTTTTTTACTATAATTTGACTTTTTAATAAAACTTGTTTATATTTTTGTCCTAATTAATGACGAAAAAATTGTCGATATGTATTTTGCTGATAACCTAAAATTTCTTCGTAAAAGAAAAAACCGCTCCCAAGACGAAACTTCAGGTGCTCTTGGGGTAAAAAGAACCACTTGGAGCGCTTATGAAATCGGAAATGCTGAACCAGGTTTCGAAACCCTGCTCAAAATTTCTGATTACTTCAAAATTCCTATCGATATCCTACTTAAGGAAAAACTTAGCGATTGGTCTGAAAGCAAAATTCGTGAACTCGAAATCAAAAATGATATTGATGTTTTCGGAAAAAAATTACGCGTGGTTGTTACAACCGTTGATTCTGATAATAACTCTAATATAGAACTTGTCCCAGTTAAAGCTAAAGCAGGCTATACCGGCGGTTACGCTGACCCTGATTATATCTCTGTCTTACCTACCTTCAAACTTCCATTCCTCTCTAAAGAGAAAAAATATAGAACCTTTCCTATTAGTGGCGATAGCATGCCACCAGTTGTTCACGGCTCATGGGTAACTGCAGAATATGTAGATAATTGGACCCTCATCAAAAGCGGAACTCCATGCATAGTAATTACCCAAGACGAAGGTATTGTGTTTAAAATCGTTCACAACCATATCAACTCTAAAAACTGCTTATTACTTTGCTCTACTAACCCAGCTTATGAACCATACGAAGTTCCCATTGAACAAATCCTAGAAGTATGGTCATTCGTAAACTATATTACTAGCGAACTTACTCCGCCTAATATTAGTCAACAAGAACTGACTAACTCCGTTCTGAATTTGCAGCGAGAAATGGCTGAGGTTAAAAACAATCTTAAGTAATTAGGATTTTGTCTCTTCTTTCGAAAAACGGATATAGGCTATCCAAAGTATCAGAAATATACTGATAACTACAAAAATAGCTGTGAGTATTGGAATGATTAATGTACTAATTATTCCTCCTACGGCGGCCGCATTTTCAGTACTGGTAACAACAAAATTACCTGTACCTGCAGTGAATTTTGAAGAAAGTAAACGTATAAATCCAGACCCTAAATGAAGAGTGCCTGCTGCCGAACCGCCAGCCAAAATCCCCAATCCCCATTGCAACGCAGGCTGTTGCTCAAAAGGCATCAACGAAGTGGCCAACAAAGCTCCAGCCGCTATAGCCATTGGGGCAGCTATTGCATCTAAAACATTATCTACAAAAGGAACATAATAGGCTATTATCTCAATAATACTGGCTGTAAGTAATATAATTAAACTAGGCCATGAACCCAACCATAACCACTGATCACTTATAGGAAGAAAACCAAACTTAACACCTAATGCTGCAGCCAAAAGTGGTAGAAAAACTCTAAATCCACAACTTGCACTTAAGCCTATACCTATTGCTATGGAACTTATCTCTTCAAAACCTATATGAATATCCATAGACTAAATTTAGGAATTTTATTTAACAAATAAATCCCTTAGTCGCTCAACATAAACCTCTCTATCCGATGGCATTGGTATATGCCCAGAATTTTCTAAAGTATAAAGAGGGGCATCTAATGTATCTGCTAATTGAATTCCATATCGCAATGGAAATACGCTATCATTCTTACTCCAAATAACTCCAGCACTTTTATATCGAACATTCATGTGCGACTTATATTCTTCTGAGTTGCCCACTAAATCGCGCATAAGCTTACGCTTAGTCTCAGCATGCTTTAGAGTTTCAGAAGTAAACATTTGGTTTAAAAAGAAATCAGGTAAGTCGGGAATACCTCCACTTGTAACAAACTTCAACAATTGCCCTAATTTAGATGCTTCGTTGGGTACAAAAAGCATATCGGCACTTTCGGCACCAGCGCGCTGACACATAAGTTCTACATCTGCTTTCCCAAAAGTAACTCCCGGACTATTCACTATAACTAACTCGCTATATAAATTTGGATCTTGATTAAGGATTTCTAAAGCCACAAAACCTCCATACGAAATCCCTGCTATTACATCTGGCTTATAACCTAAATAATCGCAAAGCTCGCGAACAACCTTGGCTTGATTGGTAAGCGTTGGTTCATATTTACCATCAGATTTACCAAACCACATTAAATCTGGAACTAAAAGTTCAACATCTTTATTAAGCCCAAGCATAGCATCGAACCACGTTGTTGCTCCTCCAACTCCAAAACCATGAATTAATAAAACCTTCTTAGGTCCAGAACCTCCTTTATAATAGTATATAGATGAACTATCGGTATT
>DATCKI010000211.1:0-5171 GCA_036562365.1 Bacteroidia bacterium
TTACCAATGTTATAGCAATAATAGCACCTGTGATTTCTTTCATAGATTCTTTTGTAGCTTCAAGAACCGAAAGGTCTGTAGTTTCCATTTTGGCGTGGACGGCTTCAACCACAACAATTGCGTCATCTACCACAATACCAATAGCCAGTACTAATGCAAATAAGGTAATTAGGTTTATAGAAAACCCAAACATAAGCATGAAGAAGAATGTACCAATTAATGACACAGGTACGGCAATAATTGGAATGATAGTTGAACGCCAATCTTGTAAGAAAATAAATACAACTAAAGCTACAAGAATAAAGGCTTCTATTAAAGTTTTTATAACCTCGTGAATGGAGGCATCTAAGAATTGAGAAACGTCGTAACTAATCGTGTAATCTACACCTGGAGGGAAAGATTCACTTTTAATTTCGGCCATTCTCTTTTTAATATTAGTAATAACGGTCTGGGCATTAGTTCCAGAACGTTGTTTAATCATAATTGCCGCCGATGGTTTTCCATTTTCTTTAGAAATTACGTCGTAATCTTGTGAGTCGAACTCCACGTCGGCAATATCTCTAAGGCGTATGATTTCTCCGTCTGGCGTACTTTTAATTGCGATATTTTCATATGCTTCTTTGTTACTTAATTTACCTGTATAGCGAAGTACATATTGTAGCGATTGAGCTTGTTTACCAGAGCTTTCCCCGATTTTACCAGGAGCCGCTTCCACGTTTTGTTCTTTTAAACGTTGAGTCACGTCTAATGCTGAGATATCATACATTAGCATACGGTCAGGTTTTAACCAAACACGCATTGCATACTCACGCGCTCCCATAATATCAAGAAAACCAACACCATCAATACGTTTAAGTTCTGGGAGGATTTTGATATCTGTAAAATTATATAGGAACTTCTCATCCATATTTTCGTCGTTACTTAAAATATTTAAGTACATCAACATGGAGTTCTGAACTTTTTCAACCTGAACACCGGCTTTAATAACTTCTTCAGGTAATTCATCTAAAGTGGTACTCACCCTGTTCTGAACGTTTACCGCAGCAATATCTGGATCTGTACCTGGTTTAAAAATGATAGATATAACACTACTACCATCATTACCCGACACCGAGTTCATATATGCCATACCTGGTACACCATTAATGGCACGTTCTAGTGGAGTTACAACCGCTTTAACTACGGCATCGGCATTTGCTCCGGTATATTTTGTAGTTACCATTACCTCAGGTGGAGCAATGTCTGGATACTGGGTAGAGGGTAATATATTTAATGAAATTAAGCCTATTAAAACAATGATAATCGAAATTACCATCGACAATACTGGCCTAGTAATGAATTTTTGAAACATGATTACTTAATATGTTGTCCTTATTTATTTTCTTTTAAAACTGGGGTGATTTTCGTGCCATTTGATACGATGTCTAAACCTTCGTACAAAATTTGCTCATTAGCTTCTAAGCCAGAAAGCACTGTATAATAATGAGGATATCTTTCTCCAACGATAATATTACGTTGCTCTAGCGTATTATCCTCTTTCACCACATAAACATATACTTTATCTTGAATCTCGAATGTAGATTTTTGAGGAATAAACATGGCATTTTTAATAGTCTTTTTAATTAAAATTTTACCGTTAGAACCATGCTTTAATAATCCTGTAGGATTCTTGAAACGAGCTCTAAATGCTATGTTTCCTGTGTATGGATCAAATTCACTCTCAGATGTTTCTATAACACCTGTTTGGTCGAATAATTCACCGTTTGCTAATAATAATTCAACTGTTTGATTTGTATTGGTATCTCTGCTTAAGGTTAAATCTAAATAATCCTTTTCTGAGATGTTGAAATAACAAAATACTTCTTTGTTATTACTTATGGTGGTTAAAAGCTCTCCTTCTTCAATTAAACTACCCATTTTTTTAGGTATTCTATTGATGGTACCATCAAATGGTGCTTTTATATCTGTAAATGTCAATCTTAATGCGGCTTCATTTTCTTCTGCTAGTGCTTGCTCGTATTGAGCTTTTAAAGACTCTACTTTAGCTATTGCTAATTGATATTCTGTCTTAGATATGATGTTTTTATCTAATAATTTTTTTGAGTTTTCTAACTCAATTTCGGCTGCAGTTAATTCTGCTTTAGCACTTTTGGTAATGGCTTGGGCTTTGAGTAATTGTTGTTGGTAAACTTTATTGTTTATCATAAATAAAGTTTGACCTTCTTTAACGGCTTGACCTTCGTCGACTTTTACAGATTCTATAAATCCTTTTGTACGTGTTCTAATTTCTGTATTTTGAATAGCTGAAATCTGACTTACGTATTCACTTACCTCAACCGTATCGGTTATCCTTGGTAAAACAACTTCAAATTTTTTAGCTTCCTCTTCTACTTTAGTATTATTGCAAGAGCTACTTATTACTGTTAATAATAGAGATAAACCTACAAAGAAACTTGCAGGAGATAAATTGATTTTCATGCTTTTTAATGAAATTTGTTAATATGATCTGTTGGGGTCGTAAACGTTTGTGTAGTTTCGACTAAGCTTTTGGTGGAGGTGTGCTTAAATCTGGTGTATACGATTCGTAATGTTTCGAAATCTCACCTATACATTTATCTACACTTTTAGTAATGCAGAAAACGGATTTTTTAATTTTAGCTTTTTGACTTAAATGAAGATGATTGTATATGTCGATTACGTCTATAGCATCGTCAAATCCTGAGAAATTCCAATTTTCTAATGCTTGATCCATATCTAATACATCAGTAAATAGTATGTGTACTATATTATCAATGTTTTTAGATTTATGTGGGCTCGACATGGTGTCTGCTTGAGGTGATGGCACAAATAATATGGTCATCAGTGCATACACACTTATTACAATTATTTTTAAAATTTTTTTTGCCGATTCAACCTTCATATCAATCAAGCAAAGATACTCATCCCTTTTAAAAACGTATGCTTTTTATAATTTTTATAATTTTTATCAGATTAAGAATCTTGTTATCAGGTGTTTGTAGGGGAGTTTTAACATTTATTTTTTAATCCTATCCCCGTTACGGGAATTAATATGTCATTATTTAAAGATTGTTTAACAGCCGCATGAGCAACTGCACTTGTAAATTCAGCATAAATTCCTTGAAGGGCTAATTCTAAATGTGAGTTTTTAATTTCGGCTTCTGTTACTGTATAAATTTTACCTCCCGAAACTTGAATAGCCTTTAATATCTCATTAGCTCTAATAGGTTTTTGTACCGTTATGCCTTCTGCTAATGTTTCTTGAGCATTCTCAAATTCAAACCCTTTCCATTGCGCAAATAATGGGGCACAGGCATCTGCTTGTGCGGCACTTAATTTAGGGATTTCGTGAATTATACCTGAATCCTTTAATTTTTGAAAACCTAAATACGCCCCTAATAATAATGTTCCATTCCCAGTTGGAAAGATGATTTCTTCTGGTAATTTACCTTGTTCCCAAATTTCAAAAGCAAATGTCATGGTTCCTTGAAAAAACCAAGGATTATAACTATGACTTGCAAAATAAGTGCTTTTAGCTAATTCTAAGGCCTTATGTGTGGCATCGGTTCTGCTTCCTGATACTTTTATAACTTCGGCACCATAGCTGGCTATTTGCTTAATTTTTGCTGCTGATGTGGAATCTGGAACTACAATTTTACATTTAATTTGAGCTATAGCCGAATAAGCAGCAATGGCACATCCAGCATTGCCACTACTATCTTCAACAATTTCTTTTATTCCTAATTCTTTAATTTTACTCAACAAAAAAGTGGCCCCTCTATCTTTGTAACTCCCTGTTGGAAATAGAAACTCAAGTTTAGCACGTACTTTTTTATCGCTATACTTTAAATTGCAAATGGGCGTAAATCCTTCCTGTACACTAACTTTATTCCCTTCATTTTCTAAAGGTAAAAAGGGTAAATAACGCCACATTCCATGTATATCACTGCGTATTAAATTTGGATTAAATTCGATTGAATTATGCACTTGTAACAATTCTCCATTCGGTCCAGCCCATGCTTTCTCATCAACCAAAATATCGCTGTTTAATATCTGTAACATAGTTATGGGTTTATTAATAAAATATCTCTAATAATTGGTTTTAATCCAGAGAAGAATAATTCAATTGCAACTACCATTACAATTAATCCCATAATCCTCATCATAACAGTATTACCTGTTTCGCCAATTACTTTTAAAATTTTTCGACTACTGATTAAGACAATTAAGGTAATAAGTGCAATTAAGAACATTACAGTAATAAGTACCATTTTCATAGCACTTGTTTCTGCATTATTCATAAGAATAATTGAATTGGTAATAGCACCTGGCCCACAAATCATAGGTATGCCAAGTGGAGTGATAGATATATCGTTTACATAGGTTTTTACTTCATTTTTTTTGACTTTAAAAGAAGAAAGGCGTGCTTGTAGCATGTCCATACCCATTAAAAGGAAAATAATACCCCCAGCAACTTTTAAACCATTTGTGGTAATTTTAAAGAATTTAAAAAGAGCTTCTCCTAAAAAGGCAAATAAAACCATGGTAACTAATGCTGTAATTACAGCTCTAATTGCTGTATTTCTAGCTGCTTGCGGAGTAAGTGTGGAGGTCATGGTTAAATAAACTGGCATTATACTCAGCGGGTTGATAATGGTAATAAATGTAGTGAAGCAATAAATGCCAAAGGTTAAATATTCATCCATCTTTCCAAACGTATTTTTATCTTCGTGCAAAGAAACGGCTTTTTTGCGAGTTTTTTAGTTAATTATATCTCTATGGAACGCTTATCGGTTGTAATTATCACTTATAATGAGGAACGTAATATTAAACGTTGTCTCGAATCTGTTAAAGATATTGCCGATGAGATAGTGGTTCTCGACTCTCTTTCTACCGATAAAACTCAGGAAATTTGTTCCGAATTTAATGTACGTTTTATATCTCAAGATTTTTTAGGACATATCCAACAAAAGAATCTTGCTGCATCCTATGCGTCAAATTCTTGGGTGCTTTCGCTCGATGCCGATGAAGCTCTCGACCAAACTTTAAAATTCGACATTATTCGAGTACTTAAAAACCCTCAATTCAACGCTTATCGCATGAATCGCCTTACCAACTATTGCGGTAAATGGGTGAAACACTCAGGTTGGTAC
>DATCKI010000229.1:0-4464 GCA_036562365.1 Bacteroidia bacterium
AGCTAATACAAATGCAGCTAAAACATATTGCTCGTTGTAGAAACGTTCAGCCATAAAATCTGGGTAATCGTCGGGTATGTAAATATCGTGAACCTGAACAATTACACCTTTTTTTAAATATGGTAAGATTTCGAGGAAGAAAATAGTGGCATCGGAATTTGTAAAAGAGCGATGAGAATTATCGATAAATAAAATATCGTTTTCATCTAATTCGTCAATGATGAATTGAATATCTTTTACATCTTCGAAAGGTTGACGTATAACTACATCAGCTAAGTGGTCAATTTGAGCACGTGGATATGGGTCGATAGAGGTTACTTTCGTATTAGTTCCAAAATCTTGTATAGCTTTTCGAACCACTTTGGTAGAATTACCAGAACCAATTTCTATATATTTCTTAGGTTTAAAATGGCCAATCATGCTATACAAAGCTATGATGTCTAATCCTGGTAAAAAGTTATTATTCCAAGTAGGTAAATTTTCATCAGACTCTTCGTTTTGTTTTTTAAAGTTCTGAATAGCACTCTTGTTATTTAGAAAAGAGTCTATCAATATTTCATATTGATGATGTTCATTTTCTATAATAGATTTTAGCATTGGATGCGAAGCTTTTCCGTGTCCATAGCGTGGAGTTGTATTCACTTTATAATCTAAAAATACTGACTGAAAGCGTGGAGAAAGAAATCTATATAATTGTTTAATTTTATTATCGGCCATAGCTAAACTTTAAGTCACAAATATTAAGATATTCTATTGTAAATAGAAATAAAAATAGAATTTGAGTCTAAGTTATAAAGGTTCAGTAGTTTATATAAAGGTTTTTCAACATTGAAGTTGTGAAAAATGTAAGAGTTGCATGTATAAACAAACTTTATTTTTTAGAATTTTGACTATATGGAAATAGAGGCTTTATATAGTGTTTATAAGCGATGTGGTAGTATTTGTACCGATAATAGAAAAGTACAAACAGGGCAATTATTTGTAGCATTAAAAGGTGAAAAATTTGATGCGAATGATTTTGCAGAATCTGCCCTTGCTGCAGGTGCGGCATTTGCTATAGTTGATAAAGCTTCTGTTGTAAAAGACCATAGATATATTTTAGTTGAAGATAGCTTAAAAGCCCTTCAAGAACTTGCTAATTATCATCGCCGACAATTAACTTGCCCAGTTATAGCAATTGCAGGTTCAAATGGAAAAACAACTACTAAAGAGTTGGTTCATGCCGTGCTTTCAACTACCTATAAAACATTTGCAACACCTGGGAATTTAAATAATCATATTGGAGTTCCTCTGAGTTTACTCTCTATTTCGGACGATGTTCAAATGGCTGTAATTGAAATTGGAGCTAATCATAAAGGAGAAACGGCAGAACTTTGTAGAATCGCCCAACCCGATATGGGACTTATTACCAATAATGGTAAAGATCATTTAGAAGGCTATGGGTCTATAGAAAATGTACGCAAAGCAAATGGTGAATTGTACGACTACTTTAGAGAAAGAGGTGGTTTTGTATTCCTTTATACCGATGCTTTAGATTTAGTTGAAATGGCAAGCGGACTTCACGTATATACTTACGGAGAAGGAACCGAAAACTATGTATCTGGACAAGCTATTAGCGATTCTTATTTCTTAAAAGTTAGAACTTTAAAGCCTGAATTAAGCATACAAACTCAATTATTTGGAGAATATAATTTACCTAATGTTTTAGCTGCAATTGCTATAGGTAAATATCACCATGTAAGTGATAGTAATTTAAAACGTGGAATTGAAGAATATGTTCCATCAGGTTTTAGATCTCGATTTGTAGAGAATGATGGAATTTCGTTTATACTCGATTGTTATAACGCCAATCCAGATAGTATGCATGCCTCTTTAGAGAGTTTTGCAAAGAATGGTGGTGAAGATAAATGGGTGATACTAGGAGATATGCTCGAATTAGGTGATTACAGCGAGGAAGAGCATGAAAATATGCTTGAGTTTGTAAGCGAATTAAACTTCGAAAAGGTATTTGTAGTTGGGCCAGAATTTGCTAAAGCAAATGCCGAATATGGTTTTGAGTCTTACGCTAACTCGGATGATTTGGCGGCATTTTTTGAAAGTGGTATTCCACAAGGAAAGAAAATCCTACTTAAAGGTAGTAGAGGAATAGCTTTAGAAAAAGCAGTAAGTAAATATATTTAAGCTAGAAATCTTTGTTTTATTTCGGGAGTAGGAATCATGCATGCATCTTTTTTACCCCATATTTTATAGCGGTATTTGGCTATTATATTATAAGTCCAATCTCTCAGAAATGGAGGTATAGGATAGAATAAATAAAAGGCCAAAGGGTAAATTCCGTTTAATCTACGAGCAATACGTAATGCTGCATTAGTTTTGGTGTAGCACATACCATTCTCGATTAAGACTATAGAATCAAAATGCATAGAATTAAAACCCTGAATAGTTAAGATTTTTTGAGCGTACTCGCTTTGTAGAGGCGCAAATGAAAAATAAGCATTAGTATCTTTTTTAATGATGAATTGCACCGAGCTATTGCAGAAGTTACAAACACCATCGAAAAGTACTATAGCACTCATTTTAAAATTGACCTAAGTTAAGTAAAACAAGAGTACAAGCATTTTCGGTTGCAATTCCAGCTTTTCTAGCCTCAGCTTCGAATTTAGGATTTTCGGTACCTGGATTAAAAATGATTCGTTTAGGTTTTAAGGCTAATAAATCATTCATCACTGCTTCTTGATGAGTTGGATTAATATAAAGCGTGATGGTATCTAAGTTATCAATATGATTAGGCAATTGTTTTTGGATTTCTACTCCATTTATTTGCCCACCAGTTTTTCCGAATAAAACCACTTCGTGTTGGTGTTTTTGCAACAAGTTAGCGGCTTTATTCGAGTATCTATCTGGATTTTCGGATGCTCCGATTACAAGTGTTTTCTTATTCATTTATAGATGCTTTGAAGTCTTTATGTTTTCCTTCAAACATCTCAAATTTACAAAATTTACACTCGATATTACCATTTAATAATGGGATTTTAGTAGAGGTTTTTAAGCCAATGTGTTTCATAGCTTCGTTATTACCGCTAATAATCCAAGCAGTCCAGCCACTAAAATTATTTTTTAAGGTAGTACCAATTGCTTCGTAAAGTGGACTAACATCTTCGCCTAAACGTAATCCGTAGGGAGGATTCATAATTATGGTTCCCCTCTTAACCGGAGCTTGCATTAGGTTGAAGTCGCCACGTGTAATTTCTATATCTTTAATAGCCCCCATAGTTTCAATATTGGTTAGAGCTACTTTAATGGTTTTAGGGTCAATATCGTTAGCAAAGATGCGTGTTTGCAGTCGAACTTTACGTTTACGAGCTTCAACTTTAAGTTTTTGGTATAATTCGGTATCGAAGTCTTTAAAACGCATAAATGCGTATTCTGATCTGTGTAAACAAGGAGCCATTTTAGTTGCATAAGCATAAGCCTCCATAACCAAAGTTCCAGTTCCACACATAAAATCGGCGAATGGAGTCGTAACATCCCAGCCACTAAGGCGAATCATCCCAGCCGCTAGTACCTCGTTTAATGGGGCTTCGTTGTGTTGAGAGCGGGTGTTACGTATATGTAGCGATTGACCAGAAGTATCCATAGAAATACGAATTTGATCTTCATTAAAGTGAATGATGAAACGTAAATCTGGTCTTAATTTATCTACAGAAGGACGTCGTCCTTTAACCTCTTTAATTTTGTCGCAAAGAGCGTCTTTAATTTTAAGAGACGCAAAGTGAAGGTGGGTAAAAATGTCTGATTTCCCAGAGAAATCGAAGATGAAAGTTCCGTCTTCGGCAAGGAAATCTTCCCAATTTAGTTTTTTAGCCTCATCGTATAATTCATCTGCGTTTTGAGCAGTAAATTGTGCGAATGGCAATAAAACACGTAAAGCAGTTCTACTGAACATGTTTATTTTATAGACCATTTCTTGGCTATAATCAACTAATACCGCACGTTGTTGTATTCTGGTGTTTTTGGCACCTAATTCTTGTAATTCTTGTTCTAATACTCCTTCAAGTCCTTGAAGCGTCGTTACGGCTATATACTCGTAATTATCCATGTTTTTTAATCATTTCTAGTACTTTTTGTACCATTTCTTTGTTTCCAATAAATAATGGGCAACGTTGGTGTAGTTCGGTTGGGACTATATCCATTATATTTTGGGTTCCATCACTAGCAGCTCCGCCGGCTTGTTCAATAATAAATGCTAGAGGTGCAGCTTCGTAAAGCAAACGTAATTTACCATTAGGATCTTTAGCAGTTCCCGGGTAGAAGTAAATTCCACCTTTCAATAAATTTCTATGAAAATCAGCCACTAATGAACCTATATATCTTGCACCGTAAGGCTTGCCTAAGTCGTTGTCTTTACTTTTGCAGTAATCGATATATGCTCTAACTCCTGCCGACATACTTGCATAGTTCCCT
>DATCKI010000224.1:0-6782 GCA_036562365.1 Bacteroidia bacterium
TTAGTTCCTGTTACGAATGATGCTGGAGAGATCATTGATATTAAGATTGAGTATCCGAAGAGCTTTATTGAGCAGATGTTGGATTATGGAAAGAAATATAGCTTTTTATAATCTATTTTAGGATATAAAACGAAAGGCAATACCTATGGTATTGCCTTTTTTAATGTTTAATACGTGAATAATTATAATTCGGTAACAGCGATTCCAGAAATTTCGACGCGAGCGCCAGCTGGAAGGGCGGCAACTTGAACAGTTTCGCGAGCAGGGAAGTCGCTAGTAAAATAGCTAGCATAGACAGAGTTTACGGCTGCAAAATCTTTCATATCAGTAAGGAAGATTCCAACTTTAACAAGGTTTTCGAATCCAAGTCCTGCGTCAGCAAGAACGGTTTTAATATTTTCTAAAACTTGTTTTGTTTCAGCTTCTATGCTGCTTTGTTCAAGAGTTCCATCGGGTTTAAGAGCAATAGCGCCAGAAAGAAAAACCATATTACCAGCTTGTACAGCTCTGCTGTAGGGACCAATAGGAGCTGGTGCATTTTTAGATTCAATAACTTTTTTCATGCTATAAAGGTAAAAAAAAAGCCTCGATGGATAATCGAGGCTTTGTGTATAAAGACATTTATTATAATGTACCGCGACGTTCTTGTTCGCGTTCGATTGATTCGAATAAAGCTTTAAAGTTTCCAGCTCCGAATCCACGAGCACCCATACGTTGGATGATTTCGAAGAAAAGAGTAGGACGGTCTTCAACAGGCTTAGTGAAGATTTGAAGTAAATAACCTTCTTCATCGGCATCGATAAGGATACCAAGTTTTTCAAGTGTATCAAGATCTTCTTTAAAGTTATCGATGTGTACACCTAAACGTTTTGGAACATCAAGGTAGTATTGGTGAGGTGGAGCAGAAAGGAATTCAACACCACGAGCACGCATTTTAGTTACAGTATCGATAATATCGTTGGTAGCAACAGCTAAGTGTTGTACACCTTCACCTTCGTAGAAGTCAAGATATTCTTCGATTTGAGAACGTTTTTTACCTTCAGCAGGTTCATTAATAGGGAATTTGATACGACCATTACCATTCGACATAACTTTACTCATAAGAGCAGAGTATTCAGTATGGATTTGTTTATCGTCGAAAGAAAGGAAATTAACGAATCCCATAACATCTTCGTACCATTTAACCCAAGTATTCATTTGGTTCCATCCTACATTACCAACCATATGGTCAACATATTTAAGGCCAGTAGGTTCTGGATTATAGTCAGACTCCCATTTTTGGTAACCAGGTAAGAAGACACCATTATAATTTTTACGTTCAACGAACATGTGAACAGTTTCGCCATAGGTATAAATACCAGAGCGAACAACTTCACCATGTTCATCTTTTTCAACGGTTGGTTCCATATAAGGTTTAGCACCTCTTTTAGTAGTTTCTTCGAATGCTTTACGAGCATCTTCAACCCAAAGGGCAACTACTTTAACACCATCACCGTGTTTTTTTACGTGTTCACCTATAGGAGATTCACTATTTAGGGCTGTGGTAAGAACTAATCTAATTTTGTCTTGAACAAGGACGTAAGAAGCTCTATCTTTAAGACCAGTTTCAAGTCCTGCATAAGCAAGCGACTGGAACCCGAAAGCGGTTTTATAGTAGTGAGCAGCTTGTTTAGCGTTACCTACGTAAAACTCAACATAATCAGTACCAAGAAGAGGTAAGAAATCTTGAGCGCCTTCGAAGATTTTCTCTAATCCGTATTCAACATTTTTAATTTCTTGAGCCATTTTTTACAATTTTGAATGTTATGCAAAGGTACGACCTTCCTAATGAAAAAGCTAAGTATAGTTATAATTTAACAAATTAACCAATCCAAGAGTTCACATAATTAGGATCCTCAATAGATAAAGCATTTTTAGTTACCTGTAGAGGTCTGAAAGTATCGATCATAACAGCAAGTTCGTTTGTTTCGGTTTTACCAATTGAGCGTTCAGTAGCCCCTGGTTGTGGCCCGTGTGGGATACCAGCTGGGTGTAAGGTAATCATACCTTGTTCTACGTCGTTACGACTCATGAAGTCTCCATCTACATAATACAGAACTTCGTCGCTATCGATATTACTGTGGTTGTAAGGAGCTGGAATCGAAAGTGGATGCCAGTCGTACAATCTTGGACAGAATGAACAGATTACAAAACGATCTGTTTCGAAAGTTTGGTGTACTGGAGGTGGTTGATGCACACGTCCAACTATAGGTTCGAAATTGTGGATACTAAAGCCATAAGGGAAATTATAACCATCCCAACCAACTACATCGAAAGGGTGGGTAGCATAAGTAATATGGTGTAATATGTCTTGTTTTTTAGTTTTGATTAAGAAGTCACCAATTTCGTTATGCGTTTCTAGGTCTTGAGGTAATTTATAGTCGCGCTCACAGAAAGGAGCGTGTTCACCTAATTGACCAAACCAGTTTCTATAACGTTTTGGGGTATAAACAGGGCTAAACGATTCAATTATTAGCAGACGGTTATTATCGTCATTAAAATGCATTTGGTAGATCATACCACGAGGGATAACGAGGTAATCGCCATATTCGAATGGAATATTTCCTACTAATGTTTTAAGCGTACCAGATCCTTTGTGCACGAAAATAACTTCGTCGGCATCGGCATTTTTGTAAAAATAGTCTGTCATACTCTTACGAGGAGCGGCAAGAGCTATGTAACAGTCGCTATTTACCAACTGGTATTTACGAGCTTCAAGGAAATCGTCGGCTGGTTCTGCTCTAAACCCAAGAAGTCGGCGTGGAGTCATATTTTTTTCCACAGCGATTTCTGGTTTCATATCTACTGCATCACCAATTTTCTTGATTTGAGTAGGTCTATGTTCATGGTATAGAAGGGAAGCCATACCCGAGAAACCTTCGGTACCGAAAAGCTGCTCGTAGTATAAATCGCCATTTTCTTTACGAAATTGGGTGTGTCTTTTAGCTGGGATCTTCCCTAGTTTATGATAAATAGGCATAGGCTATTTGTTTTAAGATATGTACAAATTTAGTTATATGAATTGAATAAAATGTTGACAAAAGTCAGTTTTTGGCAAATAGCTATGTATAGTCATTTAAACTCCTTAAAAATCAAAATTTTAAAATAATTTCATGAGAATTTGGAAAATTAGAAAATAATTATAGAAATTGCATAAGTTAATTATTTTACATTATGGCTCTTTACGTTGGAAACCTACCCTGGCGCATGCGCGACAACGACTTGGCAGATGTATTCTCTGAATACGGTCCAGTAACGTCGGCAAAAATCGTTATCGACAACAAAACACGCAGAAGCAAAGGCTTCGGGTTTGTTGAACTTAGCGATGAAACAAACGAAGATGCTGCAATTGCGGCACTCGACGGAAAAGAAACTCAAGGCCGTCAGCTCCGTGTGAGCAAGGCAATGGGCGGCAAGAAATAAAATATTTCAAGTTTACCGTCTTTTCTGAAAACCCTTTTCAAAACCACAACCTGATTTAATCAAGTTGTGGTTTTTTGTTAAAATTAGCCTAGTTTTTTCTTTTGATTTGTTTTTCAATTTACATTTGAACTACAAATTTTGTGTTTTGTGTATAAGAGTATAAAACGTCCAGCGTTATTTTTAGCAAGCTTTATTGCTATTTATTTCTTGGCTTTCCAGCTGGGATTCTCTTACACAAATATTTCTCATTTTCTTAGCAAACAAGCAGAAACATCTAAATATCTTGAGTTTAACAAAACGGAATCTCAAGACCTTGAATTTAAGTTTGATGCGAATTTAAACTTATACTGCTTTTCCAATTTTATAGAGCAAATTGTTTTTTCGAATCTTCAATTTTCTGAAACTTGCTCTTTCATAACCTATGCAAAGGTTATTTTAGTTAGTACAGAATTGTACGACTTATTCCATCAATGGAAGTATCACCTATCAGCTTAATATAACTTTAGAACCCTCAACCTTAAGAAGGTTATTTTATCTATGTTTTATTAAATAATATTTATGGAAATAAATAATATGCTTAGTGTAGATTTTTCTATAGAAAAATCTCTCAAGCGCCTGAAACACTATTTGCCGTCTCAGGCACCATTAAAAGATTTTGTTCACCATAATACACTACACGCTTTTCAACATGAAAAATTCCATGAAGGAATTCAAATGGCGTCGCATTTATTTGGTTATTCTGTTTACTTACCAGCAAATGAATTTCATGAAAAATTTAAAGCTGGTGAAATTGATGAAGCACACTTAAAAGCTGCATTTGAACATCAATTCCCCGACCTAGAATGGAACAAGCATAAAGATTTCTTTCTTAAGCAGGTCCCTACTTACCATATTAGTTCCCAAGTTGGGAAAATGCGTAAATATTGGAAATCTATTTATCATGTTAACCTCGATAAATTGGTTCATCCTATTCTATTTAGGCTTATCTCTAATTATTTAGATCAAGGTGTTTCTATCTGGAATTTCCCTAATCCAGATGAAGGCTTTTTGAATTCTATTTTAAGCAACGAAATTCTGTGCGATTTTACTCTATTCAAAAGTAAAAGAGTAAGAGCCTTGGTAAGATCTGGAAATACGGAATTAGAGAATCTTCTAAAAATTTTAGTAGGTCAGCCTGAATTTTATGAGCGATACCTTTTCGATCAACAATTTGAGCACCCGGGTTGGAGCGGTATGGTTAGTATTTTGGAATCGAATCCTACTTCTCTTTTCCAAAAAAGACCTATAACTCTGAAAGAGTTTATTGAATTAGAATTGCTTTTAGAAATTGACGCTTTAGACTCTAATTTTAAAGGTCATTGGGAGCCACTCGGAAAAATTGTTTCTGGTAAAATTTCACCAAAACTATTCAAGGAATCATCTGTAAAAGCTTCTGAAAAATGGCTAAGTGTTTATCAAGAAGCCTTGGAGTTTACTTATTATGATAAGGTACTTTCTGCCTTGGTTCAAAACAATCCGGAAAAGCAGAAGAATGATAGTTTTCAGGCTGTTTTTTGTGTTGATGACAGAGAATGTTCTATTCGTAGATATTTGGAAAAATTAGATTCTGGAGTTCAGACATTTGGATCTGCAGGGTTCTTTAATCTTCCTATCTATTTTCAACCAGCTGGAGCAAAGTTTTTTACTAAAGTTTGTCCAGCTCCATTAAACCCCAAACATTTGATTTGCGAGTTAGATCAAGATTCGAAGTCTAAACGGGAATTGCACTTTAATAAAAGTACGCAAAACCCTATATGGGGACTAATTTGGAGTCAGTCTTTTGGATTTTGGTCGGCCATTAAATTGTTTGGCAATCTATTTAAACCGAGCTTAAATAGTACCAATGCGTATTCTTTTCATCATATGAATAAGAATTCAAAATTGTCAATAGATTTTGATGAATCAGTTCCTGAATATAATGGATTACAAATTGGATATAAGACCGAAGAAAAGATTCAGGTTGTAGAAGGTTTATTGAGAAGTATAGGTTTAACTCAAGATTTTGCCACTCATGTATATTTATGTGCACACGGTGCAAGTAGTGTGAATAATACCTATTATGCAGGATACGATTGTGGAGCTTGTAGTGGTCGTCCAGGTTCTGTTAATGCTAGAGTTGTTGCTGCAATGGCGAATGATACTAAAGTTAGAGCAGCACTAAAAGAAAAGGGAATAGATATACCTGAAACTACTGTATTTATTGGAGCATTAAGAGACACAACACGCGATGAGATAGAATTCTTCTTGCCAGATAATTTAAGTTTAGTACAACTTGAAAAGCATAAAAAACATGTGGAATTATTTGCTAAAGCTCATGAGAAGAATGCTAGAGAACGTTTAAGGAGATTTGAAAATGTTTCGAAGAAAGGAACAGATAAATCTATACAAGAAAAAATTAAACGTCGTTCAGTTTCAGTATTTGAGCCAAGGCCAGAATATAATCATGCAACCAATGCTTTATGCGTAATTGGAAGGAGGGAGTTGACTCAGTCTTTATTCTTAGATCGTAGATCATTTTTAAGCTCATACGATTATAGAAGTGATTTAGAAGGGGAATTACTACTACCAATGATTAGAGCCTTGAGCCCTGTTTGCGGGGGTATTAATCTGGAATATTATTTCTCTAGAGTTGATAATAATAAACTAGGTTCTGGATCTAAACTGCCTCATAATGTAATTGGTTTAATAGGTGTTTCGAATGGAGTAGAGGGCGATTTAAGAACTGGATTACCGTCTCAAATGGTTGAAATACATGATCCAATTCGTATGTGCATGATAGTAGAACATTATCCAGATGTTGTTCTGTCAAGTATTCAGAAAGACTCTAAAGTTATGGAATGGTATAAAAATGAATGGATGCATTTATTAGTTATACATCCTGAATCTAAAAGAGTCTTCAGGCTGAATGGATGTAGATTTGAAGAGCACGAATTTGGAAAGTATCCAATACCTGAAAAGCCTGATATACCTGATGGAATAGAATGGACGGAATATAGTGGGAATATTAATCCTTTTAAATTTTAGTATATGCAAGAGAATATATTTTTGATAGGATTAATATTAATACCCTTTATTGGGTTGTTATTATCCATTTTGCTTCCAATTAAAGACGAGAAATTATTTGCAAATATTTCGATTCTAACGGCTGGACTAAGCTTCGTGGGATATATATACGTAATTTTTAATTGGGGATTAAATAATTTCCAGAGTATATATTATGAATTATATACAATATATCGAACAGATTTTTACGAATTCACCATAGCTATGTTTTTTGATAA
>DATCKI010000016.1:0-11736 GCA_036562365.1 Bacteroidia bacterium
ATCTAACCATTTATCCCCTAATTGCTTTGATGCCCTTTGGTATAACTCATCTCCATACGAATGTAATATCTCTGGAAACTGTTTAGCCTGTTCTAATTTTTTAGTTAATGGCATTTTTTGGATATCTCTAAATTCACTCCAGTTTGGCAAACTTCTTCCTTTTGCTAACCAGTATACCCCGAATACTTCCCATAAGCCCTTTTTATCATATAATGGTTCTCTACCTAAAATATAATGCCATAGTCTCCAATATCTTATTATCTCATAACTGCATTCTGCTATGAATGCTCTATCGTTTTTTCCGTATTTTTTTTGGGTCGAAAAGGTGAATTCTATCGCTTTATCAGCCTTTTTGCCATCGTTGAATGTCATTTCTAAAATCTGTGAAATGGCTTGAACCCAGGCTGGATTTATTCTTCTGTCTTCCATAAAAACAATTCTTCAGGATATGTAACCTCTATTAAATGTAATCCAGAGGGGTCGGCATTTACTCCAGCAGCAGTTCTATCTTTAGCCTCGAGTATTTTTTGCATGTCTGAAATTTCTCTTTTATTTAAACCTATCTCTACCATAGTTCCTACTAAACTTCGAACCATGTTCATTACGAATCGATTGGCTTTTATTCTAAATTCTATTTGTCCGCTATTCTGAACCCAATCAGCTTTACTTACAGTACAAACCTTGTTTAATAATTCACTTTTAGCACTGCAGAAGGAACTAAAATCATGTTGACCCATGATATATTTTGCTGCTTCTTGCATTTTATCAATTTGTGGTGCTCTATAGTGCAACCAACTATTTTCTACATTAAATGGCGATTTCTCTGTAGCTATTATATATAAATATTCCCTCGCCGTAGCACTAAATCTTGCATGGAAATGCGGATCTACTTCAAAACATTTCTGTATTGCTATATCTCTCGATAAAAGTCGATTTAACTTATAAGTTAATTCCTCTAATGTATAGGGAAGAGTACCTTCAAAATCAAAATGGGCATAGCTTTTTAATGCATGTACACCTGCATCTGTTCGTCCTTGACCAACTATAGAGATTTCTCTTCTTAATAAAGTACTTAAAGATTTTTCAATTTCTTCTTGAACTGATTTACCATTGGGTTGTATTTGCCAACCTACATAGTTTGTGCCTTTATAAGATAATTGAAGGAAAAATCGTTTCATTTTGGCAAAGGTACTATTCCTATTTCATTTTTGAATACATCAAAATTAAGCTAAAAATTGACTGGGCTTTTACTATATTTGCACACTTTTAAAAAAAGAAGCAAGATGTTTGAGAATTTATCCGAAAAGTTAGAGCGTTCGTTCAAGCTATTAAAAGGTCAAGGTAAAATTACCGAGATCAATGTTGCAGAGACTATGAAAGAAGTACGTCGTGCTTTATTAGACGCCGACGTTAACTATAAAACAGCTAAAGAATTTACTGATACTGTTAAAGCTAAAGCGCTTGGGCAAAACGTACTTACTGCCGTTTCTCCAGGTCAATTATTGGTGAAAATTGCGCACGATGAATTAGTTAATTTGATGGGTGGTTCTGCGGTTGATATCAACCTTAAAAGTAATCCATCTATCATTTTATTATCAGGTCTACAAGGTTCTGGTAAAACTACTTTCTCTTCTAAACTTGCGAATTATTTAAAAAATAAAAAAGGTAAAAAGCCTTTATTAGTAGCCTGCGACGTTTATCGTCCGGCTGCGATTGACCAATTACATGTTCTAGGTGAAAGCTTAGGTGTTCCTGTTTTCTCTGACCGTGAAAGTAAAAATCCAGTTGAAATTGCAAATAAAGCTATTGCTTTCGCTAAAGAACAAGGATGTAATGTTATCATCGTCGATACCGCTGGTCGTCTAGCTGTCGACGAAGAAATGATGAACGAAATCGCATTAGTTAAACAAGCTCTTAATCCGGATGAAATCCTATTTGTGGTGGATGCTATGACCGGACAAGACGCTGTGAATACGGCTAAAGCATTTAACGATAGACTTAACTTCGACGGGGTTGTACTTACCAAATTAGATGGTGATACCCGTGGTGGTGCTGCTCTTTCTATTAAATCGGTTGTAAATAAACCTATTAAATTTGTTGGAACTGGCGAAAAACCAGATGCTCTGGATGTTTTCTACCCTGAGCGTATGGCTGATCGTATTTTGGGGATGGGCGACATTGTTTCGCTTGTGGAAAAAGCCCAAGAACAATTCGACGACGAACAAGCTAAAAAACTTCAAAAGAAAATTGCGAAAAACCAATTCGACCTAGAAGACTTCCTAGACCAAATTCAACGTATTAAGAAAATGGGTAATATGAAGGATTTGATGGGAATGATTCCTGGTGTTGGTAAAGCTATTAAAGATGTAGATATCGATGATAACGCTTTCAAAGGTGTTGAAGCTATAATTCGCTCTATGACTCCAGATGAACGTGCTAATCCAGGTATAATCAATGGGTCACGTCGTACACGAATCGCTAAAGGTAGTGGTACCACTGTACAAGACGTAAATAAGCTTCTTAAGCAATTCGATGATATGAAGAAAATGATGCGTATTATGAGCGATAGAAACCAGATGGCTAAATTGATGCGCAATATGCCTAAACCTCAGAAATAGATTAGTTATGCCACATATACTTGACGGAAAAGAGCTCTCTGCTCTAATGAAAGAACAAATTAAAAAGCAAACAGCAGAGTGGGTTTCCCAAGGTGGAAAAAAACCTCATCTCGCTGCTATTTTAGTAGGAACTGACGGTGCCAGCGAAACATATGTGGCAAGCAAAATAAAAGATTGCGAAGAGGTAGGATTCGATTCTACCTTGGTTCGCTTTAATTCAGACGTTAGCGAAGAAGAACTTTTACAAGCCGTTCGCGATATTAATAATAATCCAGATATAGACGGTTTAATCGTTCAATCTCCACTTCCTAAACACATTTCCGACGAGAAAGTTATTGAAACTATACTCCCATCTAAAGATGTAGATGGTTTTCATCCTGAAAATGCAGGTCGCTTAGCTCTAGGAATGCCTACTTATGTTAGTGCAACCCCTGCAGGTATTATGTTCTTACTTGAACATTTTAAAGTTGAAACTGCTGGTAAAAATTGTGTAGTACTAGGTCGTAGCCATATCGTTGGGACTCCAGTAAGTTTACTTATGTCTCGTAATACGTACCCAGGAAATGCAACCGTTACTATTTGTCATAGTAAAACCAAAAACTTAGCTGAAATTACCAAACAAGCTGATATTATTATTGCCGCAATTGGTAAACCTGAATTCTTAACCGCTGATATGGTTAAAGATGGTGCAGTGGTGGTAGATGTTGGTATTACTCGTATCCCAGATGCTACTAAGAAAGCTGGATTTAGACTTGCTGGCGACGTAAAATATAGCGAAGTGGCTCCTAAATGTAGTTTTATCACTCCAGTTCCTGGTGGGGTAGGACCTATGACTCGAACTGCATTGTTATTCAATACCTTGAAAGCAGCTAAAAAAGAAGTTTATATATAGTTTTTTTGCGCTTTCCAATTTATTGGTTAATTTCCCTAACTAATCTATAATTCTAGTATGAAAAAATTTCTTGTAGCATTCTTTTGTCTTGCTCTATTACCAAGTGCATTTTCTCAAGCTAATCTCGCAAAAATTGGCTTGTTAAAACGTTTTGTGAGTGAAGAAAACTGGGACGGTGCAATTATGGTTGGAACCCAACTCTTGAAAATGAATAATCAAGATTATGAAGCTCTATACTATACAAGTATTGCCTATATTTCTGCTGATAGACCTAATCCAGAAGAAGCGCTGACTTTACTTACTAGAATGGAAAGCGACCCTAAATTGTCTAAATATAAAGACTATAAATTTTGGGTAGGGCGTGCTCAGTTAGGCTCTATGCAACCAGAAAAAGCTTTAGAAAGTTTTGAATCGTTCAAAGCTGAACTGAATGGAAAAAAGCCTAATCCAATTTTAGATTTTAATTTATATTACTCGCAAGCTAAAAATGCTCAAAAATATATGGCTACACCTTTGCCAGTTGTTTATAAAAACCTTGGTGAAGCTATAAATACCGAAGTTGACGAAGCTATGCCATTTATCTCTGCTGAAGGTGATGTGCTTTATTTCTCTGCTCGTAGAAGCGGTAATGTTGGTGGTAAAGTAGACCCATACGATGGTAAACCTTATCAAGATATTTGGTTTAGCGTTTGGGATACTATAAATAATACTTGGGGCGAAGCTGAAAACCTAGTAAACGTTAACTCCGATGAACACGAGTCTATTATGAGTATCTCGCCTGATGGTTCTGTGCTTTTTGTTTACAAAAATGTAGTAGGAAAAACTGCTTCAGGTGATATTTGGTACTCTAGAAAAAAAGGAGATAATGAGTGGAGTAGACCTACTGAATATGAAGGACCATTCAATACTAGTTATTACGAATCGAGTGCAAGTCTTGCTAATGGCGGAAAGCGTTTGTTCTTCATCAGCGAAAGACCAGATGGAAAAAGCCTTGGCCAAGGTGATATTTGGGTGTGCGACCGTGTAGGACGCCGCGAATGGGGAAAACCAGTTAATGCAGGCCCTAAAATCAATACTCCGTACGACGAAAACTCTGTGTACGTTGCAGTTGATGGAAAAACGGTTTTCTTTACTTCAAATTCCGATAAAAGTATGGGAGGTTACGATATCTTCAGAACTACATATGTAAATGGAGTTTGGACCGACCCTGTTAACCTTGGTTACCCAATTAATACTTGTGGCGATGAACGTAGTTTTTGTTTATCTGCTGATGGTAAAAAAGCCTATATTTCTGCTCGTAGATCAGATGGATATGGTGAATTAGATATCTATGAAATTGACCTTTCTAATATCGACATTTTTGGAACTTCTGAAGGTAATACAAAAACAGAAGGTTTAAGTATCTTCAAAGGTTTTGTGAAAGACGAAAATGGTAATGCTATCGAAAATGCCACTTTAACTATTTACGATGAAGCCGGTGCTGCTAAAATTACTACGATAGAAACTGATGAAACTGGTGCCTTTTTTGTAACTTTAGAAGGTAATTTTAAATATTCTGTTACTATTCAAGCAGACGGGAAAAAAACTTCAACCCAAAAAATTACCCTTGCTAAAAAAGAGGGTAGCCAACCATTTACTTTAAGTAAGGAATTTAAATTAATAGCTGAATAAAAATGAAACGTTTAGTTTTAATGAGACATGGTCAAAGTGCTTGGAATAAGGAAAATAGATTCACAGGTTGGACCGATGTACCTCTAAGTGAAGTGGGAATTGAAGAAGCCAAAAAAGCGGGTAGAGACCTTAAAAACGCTGGCTTTAACTTTAAAATGGCATATACGTCTTACTTAAAACGTGCTATTAAAACCTGTTGGTTAGCATTAGAAGAAATGGATCTAATGTATATCCCAGTTAAAACAGATTGGCGATTAAATGAAAAACATTATGGCATGTTAACTGGCTTAAATAAAGCTGAAACTGCCGCTAAATATGGAGATGAACAAGTTCATCTTTGGCGCCGTGGTTACAATATAGCTCCTCCAGCTATTGATCCTAATAACGAATTTTCGCCTTTATTGGAAGCTAAATATGCAGATGTACCTAAAGAACAAATTCCTCTTACGGAATCTTTAAAAGATACTATTGATCGTATAATCCCACTTTGGGAAAATGATATTAAACCTGCTCTCTTCGAAAAAGGTGAAGTGCTTGTAGCCGCTCATGGTAATAGCCTTCGGGGTATTGTGAAATATCTTAAAAATATGAGCGAAGACGAAATTCTAGAGCTAAACTTAGTTACTGGGGTGCCTTATGTTTTCGAATTCGACGACAATGGTAACCTAATTAAAGATTACTTCTTAGCCGACGAAGAAACGTTAAAAGCTCAAATGGAAGCTGTAGCTAATCAAGGGAAAAAATAATGAGACTAATTGCTATTGGTGATGTTCATGGTTGTTACCACACACTAAAAGCGCTCCTTGAAAATAAAGTTCAATTAACCCAATCTGACCAACTCTATTTTTTAGGTGATTTAATTGATAGAGGACCGCTGAGTAAAAAGGTAATCGATTATATTCAATCTCTACAACAGAATGGAATAGATTGCCATGTGCTTTGTGGTAACCACGAAGAAGTTGCCTGTAAAGCCTATAGAATTGAAGTTGAAAATAGTCAGAAGAAATTTAGACTCTTTAAATCTAAAAACCCAACCCTCGATATCTGGCTTAAAATGGGAGGAGAAGATTTTATTAAAAGCTTCAATGTCCCTAATATTTTAGATGTTCCAGAAAGTTATTTCTCTTTTATGGAAAGCTTGCCTAATTTTATCGATTTAGATAGCGCTCTTTTGGTACACGCAGGGTTCAATTTCAAAATTGATGATATTTTTAAAGATGAACACGCTATGCGTTGGATTCGCGATTTTGAAGTGGACCTTGTAAAAACAAATAATAAACCTGTGGTACACGGTCATGTGCCCTTACCACTTGAATTTATTCAACAATGTATCGAAGACCCCAATACAACTTTCATTCCTCTTGACAATGGATGTGTATATAATACTCGAATAGGTATGGGAAATTTGTTGGCATTGGAACTGAATACTAGAACTCTTTTTGTTCAAAATAATATTGACTAATTAATTGCTTTAAATTGTGGAAGCCAAAGATATTTTAAAGAAATATTGGGGGTACGATTCCTTTAGGAATCCACAAGATAAAGTTATTGAAAGTGTTCTTCAAGGTAACGATACCTTGGCTTTATTGCCTACTGGTGGTGGTAAATCTATTTGCTACCAAGTTCCAGCCTTAGTGATGAATAAAACCTGTTTGGTAATTTCACCGCTCATTGCATTAATGAAAGACCAAGCAGAAAACCTCGAACGTAAAGGAATTTCTTGTCTTACTTTACATTCAGGACTTAATTATTATCAAATTGAGGAGCTGCTCGAAAAGGCTATGACAGGAGCTTTTCAATTCATTTTTTGTTCTCCTGAACGCCTTCAAACCGAAGCTTTTCAATCGCGCGTTTCATCTATTCCTCTTGGCTTAATTGCCGTTGACGAAGCTCATTGCGTTTCTCAATGGGGGTACGATTTTAGACCCGTTTACCTTAAAATTCCTGAAGTACGTAAACTTTGTCCTAATGTTCCTCTTTTGGCACTTACAGCAACTGCAACTCCTGATGCTGTAGAGGATATCATGAAGCAATTAGCCTTTAAAGCGAAAAATGTTATTCGTAAAAGCTTTTTAAGGCCCAATATTGTATATGCAGTGGCTTATGAAGAAGATAAAGTTCAGTTTATTATAAACGTCCTAAAGCGCACTAAAGGAACTTCTATAGTCTATACTCGCAATAGAAAAAAAACAGCAGAAATAGCAGAAATATTGCGCTCAAATGGTATCTCTGCCGACTTTTACCATGCAGGTTTAGAACCTGAAGTTAGAAATGCCAAACAAGATAAATGGATGCGTAATGAATTTAGGGTTATGGTGGCCACCAATGCATTTGGAATGGGTATCGATAAGCCTGATGTCCGTTACGTTTTACATACCGATGTCCCTGAATCTCCAGAAGCCTATTTCCAAGAAGCTGGTAGGGCAGGACGAGACGAGAAAAAGGCATTTGCTATTCTGCCTGTAGCCTCATACGATGCCCGTATTTTAAACGATTTGTTCGAAGCTGCTTTCCCTCCTAAAGAAGAAGTGGTAAGGGTTTATGGAGCTTTGGCTAACTTTTTAAATATCCCAATTGGAACGGGGAAATTAAGTGCTTATCCTTTGGATATTAGTAAAATGGCTACGAATTATAATATGTCGGCTACACTTATTTACAGATGTATTAAATTACTTGAAAAAGAAGGTTATTTCTTGTTCGATGAATCGGGGTATAACCCAGCTGAATGTCAGATTTTAGTTGGACCAGAACCTGTTTATAAATTGGGATTGCATAATCGACAGTATCGTCAGTTTTTTGATGTGTTGTTAAGGTCATATCCTGGGCTTTTTGCTCATAAAGTCCGTATTTCAACCTTTGGTATTGCATCACGCCTACATAAATCTCAGAAAGAAATACATGAGATGCTTATGCACTTCAAGAAAATGGAGATTATTGATTATAAGCCAGAAACAGAACTGCCAGAATTAATCTATTTGCACGAACGTATTCCACAATCCAATTTAAGTTTAACCCATCAAATTTACGGAAGCTTAAAGCAAAAGGCTAAGGAACGTTTGGATGCCATGACAAACTACATACAAGAAAAGGAAATATGTAGAAGTAAATATTTAACTTCGTATTTTGGTGATAATGAGTCGGGTGATTGTGGGGCATGTGATGTTTGTATTGCTCACACAGAGTTTACTTTCAGTTTAAACGAATGTTCTGCACTACATAGAGCCGCTGCTAAATTGGATGGACTATTACCTATGAATATTGATGAGTTTTTAGAAAAATGTGGTTATATACCTAATCATAAAAACATACAATTGTTACGTTTTTCAGTAGAAAAAGGTTTCTTTGTGCTCGAAAACGAGAAAATAATTAAAAGAATTTCCTAAGTTAATTATATGTATCATTCTAAAATAGTAGGAGTTGGACATTATGTGCCTAAAAAAGTGGTAACCAATGCAGATTTGGAAAAATTTATGGATACCACCAATGAATGGATCATTGAACGTACAGGAATAGAGGAGCGACGTTTTGCTGAATATGGAGTTGAAACTAATGCATACATGAGTAAAGAAGCTACGCTTCAAGCTTTAAATCGTGCCAATTTAACTCCCCATGATATTGATTGTATTGTTTTCTCTACTTTAAGTCCTGATTATTATTTCCCTGGTGTGGGAGTTCTTTTGCAACGTGAATTAGGAATTGCAAGTAAACAAATTCCTTGTATCGACTTAAGAGCACAATGTGCTGGCTTTTTATATGCCTTGCAAGTAGCAGATCAATTCATTAAAACTGGATTATACAAAAGGGTTTTAATTGCTTGTTCTGAGATTCAATCTAATCTTATGGAATTGAGCGACAGAGGTCGTAATATGAGTGTAATCTTTGGTGATGGTGCTGGTGCGGTAATTTTAGAAGCCCATAATGAGGAAGGAAAAGGAGTTTTAAGTACGCATTTGCATGCTGATGGTACTTTAGCGGAAGAGCTTTATATGCGTCATCCTGGTTCTCTGCAAAATCCTCGTTTTACTCCTGAAATGATTGAAAATGGCGATTTATTACCATACATGAATGGTAGTGCGGTATTTAAGCATGCGGTTGTACATTTCGAAAATGTTATTCGTGAATCTTTAGATGCAAATAATTTAGGCGTTTCAGATATTGATTTATTAATACCTCATCAAGCAAATCTTCGCATTTCAAAGTTTATTCAAGCTAAATTAGAATTGCCTGATGAAAAGGTGTTTAATAATATTCAGAAATATGGAAACACAACTGCAGCGAGTATTCCAATTGCATTAAGCGAAGCTTTTGAAGCTGGTTTAATTAAAGAAAATACTTTAGTTAGTTTAGCAGCTTTCGGATCTGGATTTGTTTGGGCATCAGCTTTAATTAGATTCTAAAAAATATCTAGAAATAAATTTTTAAGCGTCACTTTGTGGCGCTTTTTTTTGGATAATTGCTTTCTTGCCATTAAGTTGTAAAGTTGGTTCTGTATTCTATACCTCTGCGGTGAAAAAAATTCAGTTAATTAAACTCAGTCCGTATTGTATTGAAAAAATCTGTGAAAATCTGCCTTAATCTGTGTTATCAGCGTGCAATCAAAAAAAAAGTACAACCTCTATTATACGTAAAACCAGAATGTTAGGTTGCCCAATTAGCCCTTAATTTAAATGTGGTTTTAGTCGCTCAGTTACCTTTAAAGCCCAGTTTGAAGCAGTTTTGCCATAAAAATGTGTGGTGGTTAAGGTATCATTGCCTATTATATCGTCGCTGCGGACTAAAGGAATTTTATACTTATTCGTAATTTTTAAGATAGCATCTATGCGAGCTTGAAAATTCTCACGTAAAAAGGGCCCGATCCATATAATCTTTGAATCTGCCGAATTACTCTGTATAATATTTATCAAATCTTGATGCGCATTTACATAATTACTTCCTAAAGCAATTAATACTATATCTGGTTTTTCCGCGGCAACTAGCTTGGATAATTTACCATCGTATTCTTTGTAAACTACTTCATTAGTTAATACTCTTTGGATTTCTAGAGTGCGAAAACGCTCTTTTTCACCCACAACTTCACCTTTTTTACTAACTCGTATTTTATACCCACAACAAAAGTTTTTCATTGTCATGGTAAAATGTACACTACCCGCACCACCTATAGCTATACTAGTAATGTCGTATTTGTCCATTTTATACAAATACCTATGTAAGTATTCCCCAAAATCACCAACTAAATGCGAGTCACCAAGTATTAATATACTCTTTGATTTTTGTGTAGTGTCTTGACTATATGTTATAAAACTAATTCCTAATAAAATTAGGAATATCACTACTTTTTGAGCTCCTTTTAATTGTTTAGTATACATGTGACTTTTAGGTGATTTGCTGGCAAATGTAGGGCATTTTTTTGTATCTTATATGGTTCAGTCGAAAAAATAGTTTTCTTTTTAATTATCTGTTTTTTAGTTGTTTATATTAACGAGTATTCCTATTCGAATTTCAATTTTAAATGTCGTTCTCCTCACAATATGATTTTATTAATGTAAATTAGTACGTTTGTTTATACCAAATAAGTACAACTTTCTTCTATGAAAAAAATATTAATCCTAGCTAGTGGATTGCTATATAGTTTAGTTTCCTTTGCTCAAACCAAAAATTATATAGCCTATTTTGGTCCATATAATCTTGATCGAAATAAAAGCTTTGCGCTTAATGAGGATAGAAAAGCGTATATGACTCAAGAAATGTATATGCAAGCAAAAGCTTCGCAAAAACAATTATTGGGTTATTTAAATTCGAACAATATCCCTAATAAATCTTATTTCGTGGTTAATGCGGTTAGTATTAAAGCAGATGTAAATACTATTACATCAATTAAAAATACATTCCCCGAAGTTGAATTTATAGATGTTTCGGATTGGAAATACAAAGCTCATACGCCTGTACATATGGGCGAGCCTGAACCTATTTCTGTTGGCCGTGCTGCTGGAGCACCTGAGCCTGGACTCCTAGCTGTTGGTGCACGTTCAATGTGGAATATGGGCTATACAGGAAAGGGTGTAAAAGTGCTTTCTTTCGATACGGGTGTGTGGCCCGATCATCCTGCTATCTCAAGTCAATTTATGGCTCGCAATTACCCTTATGCTCAAACTTGGCAAGGCTATTTTGCAAATGAGCCTGCAGATAAATCTTCAAGTCATGGTACCCATACTATTGGTACTATGCTTGGACTATACGCTCCTAATAACGATACCTTAGGTCTTGCTTTTAAAGGATACTATTTAGCAACCGATCCTATAGTGTCTAACTTAGCTTTTTTATTGCCTTTAGATTCTATCATTGGAGCTTATAACTGGTCTTTAAATCCAGATGGTAATATTGCAACTTCCTACGATATTCCTGACGTAATTTGTAATAGTTGGGGGTGGGTTGATCCACCAGACCCTAATTTGTGTACAGGTTTTATTGCCGATATGCTCGATAATATTGAATTAGCGGGTATAGCAAATGAATATTCCGCAGGTAACGAAGGTCCAGGTGCTACCTCAGTTGGTG
>DATCKI010000019.1:0-15906 GCA_036562365.1 Bacteroidia bacterium
AATAATAATAGCAATAATGCTTATTATGTTTCAAACTCAAATTTATATAATGCCAATGTGGGTTCACCGGCTCACAATATAGGTTACGACGGTTTTACAAGAAATTTGTATGCTAAAACTCATGTAAAACCTTGTTCTACATATCGTTTACAATTAATTATTGCAGACTGTGGAGATAGAATCTATGATTCTGGTGTGTTTATTGAAAAAATTAGAAGTAATGCCGTTCAAGTTAGCGCAACCACTCAAGCTGGTGTTCCGCAAATGATTGAGGGCTGTAACTCTGGTATCGTTACTTTTAGTAAACCTACAGCGTCTCCAAACCCAGTTACCATTAATTATTGGTTGAGTGGCTCAGCCATTAATGGTACCGACTATGCACAAATTGGTTCAGGTCCAGCTATTCAAGCTCGTTCAATTACTTTCCCAAGTGGTGCAACTACAGTAAACTTAAGTATAGATCCTATTCAAGATGGTATAGATGAACTAGATGATACAGTAGTGGTATCGCTATTTAATGTATTCTGTCCTGCTGGCTCTGGTAGTCTCGTGAAATTAGCAATTCATGATTCAATAGGTGCTACAATTTCTCCAGCTAATCCAACTATTTGCGATGGTAGCTCTGTACAATTAACGGCTTCTGGTGCTCTTCAATATACTTGGAGTCCATCTTACTCTGTAAGTTCTACCAATTCAGCTTCCACTATGGCATCGCCTACTTATTCTCAGTATATCTATGTGGAAACCAAAGTGGGTGCTTGTAAAGAAACGGAACGAACCTGGGTACATGTGAATCCAAGACCTGATGATGTTACGGCAATGACTTTACACCCAGAGGCATGTATAGGAGCCGCAACAGATTTGATAATCCCGAATCCTCAACCAACTATTTCTTATCAATTACGTCTTGATGCGAATGATCAAAATGTGGGAAATCCTCAATCTGGCAACGATACTCTATATTTCATTACTAATAATATTACGACAAATACAGCTTATAATATTTTAGCAACCAATCCAATCACAGGTTGCCAAAGAGAATTGACTTCTGTTATTAATATTTCTGTGAGTCCAACTCCTACTGCTTTAGCCAATGACTTAGAAGAACGTTCATGTTTAGTTACTGGAAATGGATGGATAACTTTCGTAGCTCCAAACTCGTCACGTGCTATTGCAGCTATCAACCCTAACGGACAAAATTTAGGATGGGTAACTATTAAGGAATTTGTGGATCCTAGTCCAATTAATATACAAGCATGTAATACAAATCCAGCTACTCAACCTCAATTTAACTTGGCAGCTTTAGGTAGAAGATGGGTTACCACTCCTCAATATCAACCATTGAATCCAATTGATATTCGCTTCTATTTCGATGTTGCCGATTTCAATGCAACTAAAGCAGTTGCTAATAATAATGCTAATCCTAGTGACGATTTATCTGTAATTTCAGATTTAGTACTTTCTAAATACTCAGGTCCAAACGAAGATGGTGATTTCGCAAATAACTGTAATACAGGTGGAGTTACTACTCTACACTTAAATGCAGGTAGCGGTAATGCATCCAACTTACATGGTGGTTTTATCAGTTCAGGACGTTATGTGATGTACTCTATCCCAAGTTGTTCTGAAATGTGGTTACATGGTACTACCGATAATAACCCTTCGCCTCTACCAGTTGTTTTAGATAAATTTAGTGCTGAATGTAATGGTTCTAATGTTGAAATTAGTTGGACAACTACTTCTGAAATAAATAACGATTATTTCTCAATCCAAAAAAGCGACGATAGCTTTATGTGGAATGAAATTGGAACTGTTCAAGGTGCCGGAAATTCAAATAGCTTGTTGAATTATTCGTTTACTTATTCAGGAAATCGTTCTGCAGTTAGTTATTATAGAATAGTTCAATACGATTATAATGGTGATTATGAAGTATTCCCTGCAACATCATTATACTGTGAAAATAAAACTGAAGCGAGTTGGACTGCTTTCCCTAATCCAAATAATGGAAACTTCCAAGTTGTAATTAATGCAGATTCTCAAACCGAGAATGGAACCCTTCAAGTAATAGATATGGCTGGTAAACAGGTGTACACTAAACCGTTTACTATGAATGAAGGTTCTGCAAGTATCGCTGTAGATGCTCATGGATTAGCTCATGGAGCATATATAGTGAAAGTTCAAGGAGCCGGTTTCGAAACTCTAGCTCCTCTTAAAATTGTGGTGAATTAGTAGTTATAGAGTGTTATTTGGTTAAGGAGTCCATGCGTGGACTCCTTTTTTTATTTATGGTTTTAAAGTTTTTTTTGATTGTTGGTTAAAGTTTTGGCCTAATTTTTTGAATAGCCCATAACTCAAATCCACCGCAAATAAATTATTTAAACCAATTCTATGATGAAACTATTTATTCATGCGTGTTTTCGTTTGTTCATCTCTGCAGTTCCTTTTTTGTTTTCAAATAATTTATACACGCAATTAGTAGTTGATGAAATGGTAACTAAGGATTCGTTAGCTACATTAATTACGGGTAATGGGGTAGCGATTTCGAATGTAATACAACAATCGACGGCCGTGGATATGGAAGCTATGAGGCAAATGTAAATAACTTGGGATTAACACACGGATTAATTTTAACAACGGGTAAAGCTGGAGCAGCTGTGGGCCCTAATTCAGATGATATGTTATCGTATTATAAATATGATGAATTAGTTTCTACTGATTCTTATAAAGTTTTACTCGAAAATTATACCGGTGGTAAAGAAGTTTTTGCTTATTGTGTATTCTCTTTTGATGTAATTCCGCAAGGTGATACCATTAGTTACGATTATATGTTCACAAGTGAAGAGTATAACGAACTTGTGGACTCTCATTATAATGATGCCTTTGCGTTTTTTATCTCGGGTCCTGGTATAGTTCCAGATACTAATGCTGGAGGACGAAGAAATATTGCAAGAATACCCAATTCAAATGTTGAGGTATCAATTAATACCGTAAATAATGGTAATTCTAACGACCTGTACCCAACAGGACCTTGTATGAATTGTGCTTGTTTTGAAAATAAATAATTCGCAAAATGGTGTTAATTATCAGTTGGTCGATTCTGCTACATCCTCAGCTGTAGGAGGAACGGTAAGTGGTAATGGTGGAGAAATTAGCATGTTGACGCAAAACATAAATAGTGCTACCACCTATACATTAAATGCTTCTGACCCTGTTACGGGTTGCTATAATAACGATATGGCTAGTATTGTTGTTAGTCCTTCTCCGCTTCCAACCGAGTTGGCAAATAACGCGGATAGTAGAACATGTTTAGTGGCGGGGAATAATTGGGTTGTATTTACGGCTCCTGGGACTAATAGAGCCATAGCGTCTATACATCCTAATAACCAATATTTAGGTTGGGTAACATTTAGTGAATTTATAAATGGAAATACACAAAATGTACAAGCATATGGTACAGACCCTGTAAATCAGCCACAATTTGCTACGGCTGTATTAGGACGTAATTGGGTGGTGGATCCAGAATTCCAGCCTAGCTCAGATGTTCAGGTACGCCTTTATTTTGATAATGCCGACTTTAATGCTACTCAAATTTCCGCTAATAATAATGCAAACCCTAACGATGATTTATCATCGTTATCGAGTTTAGTTATGACAAAATATACTGGACCGAATGAAGATAACTCCTTTGCCAATAATTGTTTTACGGGTGGCCTTACCACTTTGCATTTACAATCAGGCTCTGGTAATGCTCAAGCCATTTATACAAGTTTTAACGCACAAGGAAGATTTGCGAATTTTCAAATACCAACTTTTAGCGAGTTATGGTTACATGGAAATAATGAAATTGAAGATTCTCCATTACCTATTGTACTTAGTGAATTTAAAGCTAATTGTGGGAAAGATGGTGTTGATATTACTTGGAGTACATCTTCAGAGGTTGATAATAAATATTTTGTGATAAAGTATAGCGACAATGCTTATGATTGGAGCTAAGTGGCGCGCATTAGCGGTTTAGGAAAATCGAATCAACTTTCTCAGTATAATTATAAAGATGCAAATCATCGTGGTGGAATTGGGTATTATAAACTTGTTCAGGTAGATTATAATGGGGATTTTGAAGAATTCCCAGCTGTATCTATACATTGTGAAGAAAGTGCTAAGTTTAATTGGAATGCTTATCCTAATCCAGCTTCAACTTATTTCCAAGTAAGTATTAATTCAGGCACTTTATCTGACGAAGCGAAGATTCAAATGTTAGATATGACTGGTAAGTTGGTTTATGAAAAAGCATTCATTTTAAATTCAGGGCAAACGGAAGTGTCGATTAATACGGAAAATTTGGCAAAAGGGGGGTATATATTAAAAGTAAAAGGTGTGGGATTAGAGGGCTTATCGCCAATTAAAATATTGCTTAAATAGTTAAGTTGTTAACACCTAACCTGCATTTTGTTAATAAGTTACTGGCCGAAAGTAGTAATGATTATTAAGTTGTTGTTAATTTTGGCACGGGATTTGTATACAATCCCAATGAATAATAACTTATTAACGAATACTAACTTTTTTCCCCCAGAAAGATGAGTAATACCCCCCTTGGAATGGTGCGCTTTGTGGCATTTATCGCACTTTCATTCTCTGCGCTAGTCGCAAATGCGCAATTGCAAGTAAATGAGTCGGTTACTAAAGACTCTTTAGCTAAATTAATTACAGGAAATGGAGTTACAATCTCGAATGTAGATGTAAAATGTTCAACTACGAGTTCGGGTAGAGGTTATGGTAGTTATACGGCTGGAACAAACAGTATGGGTTTAACTCAGGGTTTGTTGCTTACCACTGGTCGTGCTCAAGATGCTAAAGGGCCGAATAATGCATCCAATAAGACTTCAGAAGGTAGTGGTAGTTTATCAAATTCTGATCCATATAAGACTTTGCTTGAGAATTACAGTGGAGGCAAGCGCGTATATGAATACTGCTTATTTTCATTTGACATTATACCTCAAGGCGATACTATTAAATTCGATTATGTATTTGCCAGTGAAGAGTATAATGAGTATGTGAATACAAATTATAATGATGTATTTGGATTCTTTATTTCTGGACCTGGAATTACTGGAGAAGCTAATGCAAGTGGCCGTAGGAATATTGCAAAAGTTCCGGGTACATCTACCTCAGTTTCTATCAACAATGTAAATAATGGTAAGAAAAATCCAGGTCAGACTCCAACCGGGCCATGTAAAAATTGTGCATATTACGAACATAATACAGGGTCGTACACCCAATATGATGGATATACAAAGAACTTGGTAGCATACTCTAAAGTAACACCTTGTTCGACCTATAAATTAGAGCTAATTGTTGCTGATTGTGGCGATAAAAATTTAGATAGTGGTGTATTTATTGAGAAAATTCGTTCAAATACGGCTACCGTTACGGCTACAACAGTTGCTGGTATTCCAGACGCAATTGAAGGTTGTAATGCTGGCGTGTTTAAATTTACTCGTCCTGCTGGTAGTTCAACCTCTTCGCCTTTATCTATAAACTATTGGTTAAGTGGTTCAGCTCAAAATGGTGTTGACTATAACCAAATTGGAAGTACTAATCCAATTGCCTATAGAACTATGGTAATCCCAGCTGGTCAGAATTCAGCAGATTTAGTTATCACTCCAATTGCAGATGGTATTCCTGAGCCAACAGAAGAAATTAAGCTTTCATTATTTAACTATACATGTCCGGCTGGTTCAGGTGATTTCATTACCATACCAATTCGTGACAGTATCTATACATCAATTTCTCCTAAAAATCCGGTAGTTTGTGAGGGGACACCAATTACCATGAATTCAACAAATGGATTAAATTATGTATGGAGTTCGAATTCATCTACAAATTCAAGTGCGATTTATACCTTAAACTCAACACAAACAATTAGTGTTACAGCAAAAGTTGGTTCATGTGAAGAAACTAAATCGACAACTGTTACTGTTAATCCATTACCATTAATTAAGAATTTTGAAGTTCCAGTAGAACCATGTTTAGGAGCATTAGCGGAGTTAAAATTGAAAAACTCAGAAAATGGAATTTCATATCAATTAGTGAAAACTCCAGGTAATACCCCAGTTGGTACTAGTGTATTAGGAGATGGTTCAGATAAAACCTTTATTACAACAAATATATCAGCTCCAACATCATTTATGTTGAATGCCGTAAACCAAGCTACTGGATGTTACAGAAATGATATTGGTGCTGTTACAGTTACACCTCCAAGTAAACCAATGACCCTTGCAAATAATAATGATAGCAGAACATGTTTGGTAGGTGGTAACGATTGGATTGTTTTCACTGCACCAGGTACTTCAAGAGCTATTGCATCTATTAATCCTAGAAATCAATTTTTAGGTTGGGTAACCGTTCAAGAATTTATAAATGGTAATACCCAAAACGTACAAGCATGTGGAACAGACCCAATAAATCAACCACAATTTACATCAGCAGTTTTTGGTCGTAACTGGGTTGTAACTCCAGAATATCAACCAAGTTCAAATGTAGATGTACGTTTATATTTCGATAATGCAGACTTATTAGCTACACAAGCAGCAGCAAATGCAAATGCTAATCCTGAAGACGATATATTAAATATTTCAAGCATTGGATTAACTAAATATTCTGGTCCAAACGAGGATAACAATTTTGCCAACAACTGTTATACTGGTGGAGTTACTACGTTACACAGTCAAACTAATAACGGGAATGTAACTTCAGTTTATACAGGATTTACTAATTCAGGCCGTTTTGTGACATTTGAGGTTCCTTCATTTAGCGAATTGTGGTTACATGGTTTCAATCAGGAGAATCCATCTCCACTTCCAGTAGTACTAAAAGAGTTTAGTGCAAATTGTGAAGAAGACGGAGTAGAGTTAGTATGGGCGACTACCTCAGAAGTAAATAACAATTATTTCTCAGTTCAATACAGTGCTAATGGAATAGAGTGGGATGAGATCGCACAAGTGGCTGGAATGGGTAATTCGAATCAATTAGTTCAGTATAGCTATAAAGATAAAGCAAGAAGAAGCGGTATAGGATATTATAGAATATCGCAGTTTGATTATAATGGTGATTCAGAGACTTTTCCAATGACATCTAGTAATTGTTCGTTTGGAGAAGAAGTTAAGATGAGCTTATATCCGAATCCGTCGAATGGAGAGTTTTTTGTGCAAGTATATAGCGATAAAGCTATAGAAAATGCAAGTGTAGTAGTGTTTGATATGACAGGAAAAGTCGTATATAATAAAGAATTCAAAAGCGAAGGTGGATCTGTAGAGGTAGGAATACGAGTAGATCATCTAGCGAAAGGAGCTTACATTGTAAGACTTAATGGATCTGGTTTAGAAAGTATCTCCCCCGTTAAGGTTATTATTCAGTAAATAAAAAAGGATCGGTAAAACGGTCCTTTTTTATTTAAATAGTTTAGAATAGTAAAAAAAGTAGTATATTCGCACTCATTTATAAACCGGGCAAGAAGAAAAAGGTAAAAAACTTCAGAAAAATTTAATTATCTGTTGTTAAATTAGAAATTATACTTATCTTTGCAGCCCATTTTGGAAAAAAAATTGCATCATGTACGCGATAGTAGAAATAGCAGGACAACAGTTTAAAGTGAGCAAAGATCAAGAGATATTTGTTCATCGTTTGGATACCGAAGCCGGAAATAAAGTTAGCTTCGACAAAGTATTACTTATAGATAACGGTGGTAAGATTAGTGTAGGTGCTCCAGTTGTAGGAGGTGCTTCTGTGAATGCTACTGTAATCGAACATGTAAAAGGTGAGAAAGTATTAGTGTTCAAAAAGAAACGTCGTAAGACTTATCGAAAATTGAACGGTCACCGTCAACAATTCTCTAAAATTAAAATTGACAGCATAGCTGGATAATCATTTAATAAAATTTTTTAGTCATGGCACACAAGAAAGGTGTAGGTAGTTCTAAAAACGGACGTGAATCTCATAGTAAACGTCTAGGTGTAAAATTATTTGGTGGTCAACAAGCGATCGCTGGTAATATCCTTGTACGTCAACGTGGTACTCGTTACCATGCTGGTCAAAACGTTGGTGTAGGTAAAGATCATACTTTATTTGCTCTAACCGACGGTGTTGTAACATTCAGCCGTAAAAAAGATAACAAATCTTACGTGTCCGTTCTTCCTGCTTAATTGCCGGAATAGCCGTACCGTATAACAAATATTTTTACCCGATTTGTTCGGCACGTCCGGATAAATCGGTTTTTTTATGTATATAACCTAACGTAATACGAAATTGTATGTTACAACCAGCTTATGTTCGTGAAAATCAAAGTGAAATAGCTGAACGTCTTAATAAAAGAAATTTACCAGGCGCTCAGATCGTTGAACAAATTATTAGCCTTGATAACGCTCGTAAAGAAGCACAAATCGCTTTCGATAATAAACAAAGTGAATATAATCAGCTCTCTCGCGAAATAGGAGAGCTCATGAAACAAGGTAAAAAGGATGAAGCTAACCAACGTCGCGAAGCTTCTATCCAAATGAAAGAGCTTATTAAGTCGCTTAACGACAATATGGCACAAGCCGAAAAAGAGCTCTTTAATTACCTTACAACTATACCTAATGCTCCTCATATCTCTGTACCAACAGGAAAATCTGCTGAAGATAACCTAACTGTTAAAACTGTAGGTGAATTCCCTAAATTAGACGAAAATGCACTTCCTCACTGGGAATTAGCTGCAAAATATAATCTTATCGACTTCGAACTTGGAGTAAAAGTAACCGGAGCTGGTTTCCCTTTTTACGTTAATAAAGGGGCTAAACTGCAACGTGCTTTAATCAATTTCTTCCTTAACGAAGCCGAAAAAGCTGGTTACACCGAATATCAAGCTCCACTTATGGTAAATGCTGATAGCGGTTTTGGTACCGGGCAACTTCCTGATAAAGAAGGACAAATGTACCATGCAACTATTGATGATTTATACTTAATTCCAACAGCTGAAGTACCTCTTACAAATATCTACCGTGATGTTATCCTTCAAGAAGCACAATTGCCAATAAAATTAACTGGCTATACACCTTGTTTCCGCCGCGAAGCTGGTTCTTATGGTAAAGATGTTCGTGGTTTAAATCGATTACACCAATTCGATAAAGTGGAAATCGTACAAATTGCTCATCCAGATAAAAGCTATGAAATTTTAGAAGAAATGGTTGAGCATGTGGGCGGACTCCTTTCTCAATTGGGGCTGCCTTACCGTCTGCTTAAATTATGCGGTGGCGATATGGGTTTTGCTTCGGCCTTAACTTACGATTTCGAAACCTACAGCGCAGCGCAAGGTCGTTGGTTAGAGGTTAGTTCAACCTCTTGCTTCGAAACATACCAAGCGAACCGATTAAAACTACGTTTTAAAGATGCTGAAGGTAAAACTCGTTTAGCACATACTTTAAATGGTAGTGCACTTGCTTTACCACGTATAGTGGCTACTTTATTAGAAAATAACCAAACTCCAGAGGGTATTAAAATTCCTGAATGTTTAGTACCATATACTGGTTTTGATATGATTAAATAGTCTATAATCAATCAAACTTTTAAGCGCTTCTATTGGAGCGCTTTTTTTATGACTTTATATTTCGAATTAGCCCAAACTCTATTATACGTTTTTTTTAAGATTTTGTTTATTGATTATAATTAAGTATTTGGTTTTCAGTATTTAATTGTGATAAGTGCCTTGTTTTATTTTTTTGTACATTTGAAAATACTACAATTAAATACCCTTATTAAAATGAATGCAACGAAAATATTAATTGATCGACTTATAGAAGCCTCTTCAGAGCAAGTTTGGGAAATATATAATTCTCCACAGCATATAATGCAATGGAATCATGCTTCAGAAGATTGGCATTGTCCGTCTGCAACTAATTATTTAGAAGTTGGAGAGAAATTCGTATATAGAATGGAATCTAAAGACGGGGCGTATGGTTTCGATTATTCAGGAAAATACTTAGAAATTGAAAAAAATAAACGCATATTGATGGAATTAGACGATCAACGTTTGGTTGAAGTTTTATTTAAGGAGAATGAAATAGGAACTTTGGTATGCATTCAATTTGACCCAGTTATAGGTCAAGATATAGAATTACAAAGATCGGGTTGGGGGGCCATATTAGATAATTTTAAAAAGTATGTAGAGCGTGTAATAGGCAAGGCTTAGTATAGAAATAAGGTATTTTAATAAGAATGTTTATTTTTGCGGCTTATTAGACAGAATTTTGGATACACCTAAAATAGCTTTCATCATAAACCCTGGATCAGGTAATGTTTTAAAAAGAGGCGCAAAAAGTCGCTTTATAGACTATTTAAAACAAAATACCAATTATCCAATTTACTTAACAAGAACGGCACAAGACTCTAAGAAAATTATTCAAGAACTTGTGGCAGAAAATTATGCTGCTATTTTTGCTTGTGGTGGAGATGGAACATTGAATTCTGTTTCTAAAGAATTATTATATACCAATACGGCACTTGGAGTAATACCAATGGGTAGTGGAAATGGTTTTGCAAGGCATTATAAAATTCCACTTAAATGGTCTAAAGCCATAAAAGTAGCCGAAAATCATAGAGAAATTACCATAGATACCGCATCTATTTCCGGACGTCATTTTTTAAATGTAGCTGGATTAGGATATACAGCTCATGTAGCTAAAGCTTTTAAAAGAAATCATGGACGTGGAGTCATGGGGTATGTTAAAACCGTATTACAGAATTTATTTTTCGATAATAGAAAAGTCCATTTTAAATCGAAAGATGCGGAATACAATTTTGAGGCTTGGACCGTAGAGTTTTTTAATGGATCACAATGGGGAGCAGATATGAAAGTTGTGAAAAACGCCTCTATGGAAGACGGAAAATTAGATTTAGCTGGTTTTAAAAAAATCTCATATTTTATTTTACCTTGGTTTGCATTTAGATTAGCAACGAATACTTCTAGCAATTTTAAATATATACAACGTCATAGATTCGAGGATGCTGAATTCCATTTTGAAGGAATTTGGGGCTTACAAACCGATGGAGATTATATTGGAAAAGTAAAAGGAAAGGTGGATATAAAAGTTAATCCACAATCATTAAAAGTTTGGGTTCCTGCCTAAGTTCCCTATCAAATTTATATAGTTGAATAACCTTTAAGAGTATACTATTTTACTCAGAAGGTTTCTCATCGATGTTTGATGCTTCACCTTTTGAGCTTTTTGATTGTTTTACCGACTTTACGAGTTTAACTACAGAAAAAATTGTAGTTATAGCAGTAACAGCTGTTCTAATGTTTTTCCATGAAAGAAGTTTCATTTCCCAATTTACAAAATTTTGGGCTTACTTCTGAGTTATAATTAGTTGATTATGTTTTATTTTCTTAAAATGATTCGGAAAGTAACCCCTACGCCTGGTTCCGACCATTTTACGAAAACTTTACCTTTATGGTAATTCTCAATAATTCTTTTTACAAGGCTTAAACCTAGTCCCCAACCTCTCTTTTTGGTTGTATAACCAGGTTGGAAAATTTGTTTGCGTTTACTTTTCGATAAACCTTTTCCGGTATCTGTGATGTCAATAAAAACTTGCTTACCTAAATCTCCAGTTTCAATGGTAATTTTTCCGGAGCCTTCCATAGCATCAGCTGCGTTTCGGATGAGGTTTTCAATTACCCAATTGAAAAGAGAAAGGTTCAGATGAATTTGTAAATCATCGTTGGTATTAAAAATAGTTTCGTATACAATTCCTTTTCCGGTTCTTACTTTCATGTAATCTATACCTTTTTGAAGAGCTTCATTAAATGCTTCGGCTTTGATTTCGGGTACAGAACCTACTTTAGAGAAGCGGTCGGCAATGGTTTCAAGTCGGGTTAAATCGTTTTGAATTTCGTCGGTAATACTTTCTTCAACCCCATTGGCTTTTAAAATTTCTAACCAGCCACTTAAAGAGGATAAAGGAGTTCCTAATTGATGTGCGGTTTCTTTACTCATTCCTGCCCAAACCATATTCTGTTCAGAACGGCGTGCAGTAGAGAATAATAAGTACGAAACAATTAAGAAAAATCCAATGATAGTAAGTTGAACGAAAGGGAAATAACGTAATTGATTAACAAGATTACTATTTTTATAAAAAATATAATTTTTTACACCTTTAGAGATTTCAATTTCAATAGGTTCATTGTCTATACTCATTTCTGCAATTAAGACAGAATCAGGCTTAGAGTGTGTATATTCAGTGTCAAGATTACCAATAGCGAGAATTTGGGTTTTAGTGCTATCTGTATAAATAACTGGTACAGATGCTGAATTAATAACCGTTTCCGAGATAAAAGAGTCTATAAGATCTTTCATAATATTTTGAATTTTCTTATAGATTTTGGAGTCGTCATAATAGAGATAATAGACTATAGTTTCGCCAAATTGTCTATTAACCAATTTAATTGGTTCTCTATTTTCCTTCATTTTATTAAGTTCTAGAACCAGAGCTGCGCTATCAGGCTTTTCAGATTCTAGGTTTCTATAAGTCCAGATTTCGCCATTTTGATAGGTTACAATAACGGGAATAGTAGTATTAGCTTCGAGAACAGAGGCGTAGAAAGTAAGGTCTTCGCTTTCACTTTCGACAATATTAAGCATAGCTTGTGCCCAGATATTGGCATTTTTGCGTTCATCGTCTTCAATCATAGAGAATAATTGACTAGTTTCCTGCATCAATTTGGCTCTACGTTTAACGGCTTCAGCCCAAAGAGTGGCTTTTGCTCTTTCGTCTTGTGAAATATTTTTAACCAAATTGCCGCTATACCAAAGCGTTGTAGCAACAATTACGGCCGCAAAAAGGGCTAACCAAAGTTTCCATCTTTGCTTTCTATGATAGATGTTTATTTTCAAGCTAAACTTTCTTTAAAAATTAACTAACGAAATAGTATAATCTTTCGTTTATACTCCCCGTAATTTTACGAAAAATACACAACTTTTTTGTTTTACAAGTTAGCTATACTTTTTGCCAAGTTTAATTCCTATTTTCGCAGTTGTTTGTTATTAGAGAATTATGGTAAAATTCAAGCCATTTAAGGGGCTTTCGCCTCAAGTTTCTTTGGTCGATAAAATTGTAACTCGACCATTCGACTCGTATTCCAAAGAAGAATCTCAAGCGGTTCTTCAAGAAAATCCGTATTCATTTCTTCAAGTTATACTACCAGTTCAAGATGCTCATGCTCGTAAAGAATTAGCATATGGAGATATTCTTCAACTAGGTAAGCAAAAATTATCGGGTATGATTGAAAAAGGTTGGTTGGTGAAAGCCGAAAAACCTTGCTTCTATTTGTATCAACAAACTAAAGAGGGACATGTTTATACCGGTATTATTGGCGTTTCGCATATTGAAGATTACGAATCTGGAAAAATCAAAAAACATGAACAAACCCTTGAACACAAGGAAGAATTGTTGAAGAATTATCTGGAAACTATAGATATTCACGCGGAACCAGTTTATTTGATATTTGAAGAATGTGATGGATGGAAAGATTTAAAGGATAAATACTTGAAATTAACCCCAGAGGCTTCTTTTACCGGACCAGATGGCTATACTCATACTTATTGGTCAGTATCTGATGAAAATGATATTGCTAAAGTTGAAGAGATATTTGGCAAACAAAACTCTGTATATATTGCCGATGGGCATCATCGTTGTGCTGCTTCTTATCTTTACGGGAAAAGTAAAAACGATGGAAATCCAGATGGAGTATATAATTATTTTTTAACCGCTGCTTTACCAGAATCTGAAGCTCGTTTATTCGAATTCTCTCGTTTGGTTAAAGATCTAAATGGTTTGTCTGAGGAAAGTTTTATTTCTGCACTCACTCCATATTTCCATATTCAAAAATCCGATTTACCAATAGTTCCTGTTTGTCCACACGAATTTGGAGTTTGTCTCAGAAATTCTTGGTATGTGCTAAATCTGAAAAATGAATTTTTAGGAGGCGAAAATTTGGTTGACCAATTGGATCCTGAGTTAATTAATAAATTTGTTTTTGGCCCTGTACTAAATATTCACGACCTTAGGAAAGATAAACGCGTTAAGTTTATTGGAGGTAAAACCGATGTAAATAGGCTCGAAAGTGCTGTGAAATCAGGTAAATATGCTGCAGCCTTCACCTTCTATCCTGTAAAGATGGATTTGTTTAAACAAATGGCAGATGCTGGAATTATGATGCCTCCGAAAAGTACCTTTTTCGAACCAAAATTCTTAAATGGATTGTTTATTTATAGTTTATCAGAATAATCATGTTTCAAAAAGAGGTCTATACACAGATTTTAAACGAAATACCTTCCCATGTTCAATTGGTTGCTGTATCTAAAACCTATGGAATTGATGTGATTCAAAATGCATATGATGAAGGTGTTCGGGTATTTGGTGAAAATAAAGTGCAGGAATTAGTCCCTAAAGCTGAAGCTTTACCAAAGGATATAAGATGGCACTTAATTGGCCATCTTCAAACTAATAAGGTTAAATATATAGCTCCTTTTGTGGAGATGATTCATAGTGTAGATAGCTTTAAATTGCTTCAAGAGATTCAGAAGCAAGCTCTTAAGAATAATAGAACAATTAAGGTATTATTACAATTTCATATATCCTACGAAGAAACTAAGTTTGGCTTCAATCCAGAGAATTTAGATATGCTTTTGAAGGAAGAAATATGGAATCAAATTCCCAATGTTCAAATTTGTGGTGTGATGGGAATGGCCTCATTTAGTGAGGATATGAATCAAGTTCGAAATGAATTCAAATCGCTAAAAAATATTTTCGATACACTAAAAAAATCACAATTATTTAGCGACTCATTTAAAGAGATTTCAATGGGAATGAGTGGCGATTATAAAATAGCTGTAGAAGAGGGAAGTACAATGATTCGTGTAGGGTCGGCACTATTCGGAAAAAGAAATTATGCCTAGCCTAATTTTGTGCTTGCAGCTATGCAATAAATAGTGTAAATTTGAGTTGAATAAATGACTTGAGAATCATACGCTTACATATTGTCCTCCTCCTCTTGCTTATGCCCATATTCTCATGGGCACAGGTGGCATTTGGTTTTATTGAAAATAAGGGACAGTGGGAGCAAGATTATGATTTTCGATTAGAGCTTCCTGGTGCTATTGTTTATTTAGAAGGTTCAAGCGTATTATTCGATACTTGGGATCAGGCTCTGCAAGGTGCATATTATCATCACGCAAAGTTTGGAGAAGATTTAAGCCTGTTCCCAAGCCTTCAACAGCGTCATGCTTATCGTCAAAAATTTATTGGAGCTACAAAACCTAGTTATATACCAGGTAATGCTTCGCAAGAACATTATAATTTCTTCGTAAATCCTAATCCAGAAAAATGGGTTTCAGAACTTAAGAAATATCAATTTCTTACTTTAAAAGATTTGTATGCTGGGGTTGATCTAGTATATACTATTCAAAACTTTCAGCTTAAATACGATTTGCATGTTGCTCCTAATACAGATATTAGTAAAATACGTTGGGAATACGATGGAATAGAGAAAATTAGTATTCGCGATGGAGCTATTATGCTAAAAACTGCATTAGGAGAAATACAAGAAGCTAAGCCCATTGCATGGCAATATGTAAATGGAGAACGTGTAAATGTTCCTGTAGAATATAAAAAGTTTGGAAAAGAGTTAGGATATTTTTTCCCAGAATCTTATCGAAAAGATTTAGAATTAATAATAGACCCATTAATGATTTTTACCACTTATGTAGGGTCTGTATCCGACAGTTGGGGGTATACAGCTACTCCAGGTGGGGGTGGAACAGGATATTCAGGAGGAATTGTTTTTGGCTCTAATTACCCTACAACGCTTGGAGCATA
>DATCKI010000020.1:0-20940 GCA_036562365.1 Bacteroidia bacterium
TTTGGGAATGGATTAAAATTGTTATAGTTTAAACCAAAGAATGGATTCCAGTTTTGACCATAGTTAAAGTTATATCCATTACCATTATATAAACCATTCCATAATTGATTCCACATATCACTATAATTACCATTACCCTGAGGCATACTTAATGGTACTGTATTTAATAAATACATACCTTGATAAGTAAAGTAGTCAATTATATAACGAGTATTGTTTTGAAGGTTTAAATTCGCTTTATATACTACATATCCATTACGTAAAATAGTTATATAATTTCCATAACCAGGTTGTAAATCGAAGAAACGGAAACGACCTGTATTACTGGTAATACTTTGATTATTGATACTAACAGTAAAAGTTCCACTCTCTGGAATACGAATAAATACCTCGCTATATCCTACATAATTATAATTCCAATAATAATTCACATTTTGATTACTATAATTATAATTTTTTGTAGCGTTTTTATTTTGAGGTGCAGTGTTAGGCAATAAAGTACCTACCTGACCTGGAGTTTGCGCCATAACACTTAGTGCACTTAACACTAATACGAGTAAAGTAAAGATTCTTTTCATAAATTGCTTTTTTTGAAGGTTCAAAGATACTATTTGCCATTCGAGTGTTGAATATATTAATACAATACCAATGCCGAAATTCGACGTTTTGACCTTTTCTCTCTACATATAGCAAAAAATTAACACTATATAAAACTATATCTCTCTATTTATTTCATTGTATGCATGACGAGCATTTGTTTATATTTGTAGGAAAGATCATATTATGAACGCATATACAAAACCCATGCTTCCGGAAGGAACATTTGAAGGAAAAACAATAATAGTTACAGGTGGAGGTACCGGACTTGGACGTTCTATGAGTAAATACCTTTTACAATTAGGCGCTAATGTGGTAATAACTTCTAGAAAATTAGATGTGTTACAAAATACAGCTAAAGAATTAGAAGAAGAAACAGGTGGTAAAGTACTTGCCTTAGCTTGTGATGTTAGAAATTACGAAGAGGTGGAAAAAGTTTTAGCAGATTCAATTGCTCACTTTGGTAAAATAGATCACTTAGTTAATAATGCTGCAGGAAACTTTATATCTCCTACTGAAAGATTAAGTAATAGAGCTTTTGATACCATAGTAGATATAGTATTAAAAGGTACATATAACTGTACATTAGCAGTTGGAAAGTACTGGATTAAAGAAAAAATCCAAGGTTCTATGTTAAATATTACCACTACCTATGCTTGGACGGGGTCTGGTTATGTAGTTCCGAGTGCTACCGCTAAAGCTGGTGTTTTAGCACTTACTAGATCTTTAGGTGTAGAATGGGCTAAATATGGAATACGCGTTAACGCCATTGCTCCTGGTCCTTTCCCAACTAAAGGAGCTTGGGATAGATTATTTCCTAAACAATTTGGAGAAATGATTAAACCTGAATTAAGAGTTCCTCTTAAACGAGTTGGAGAACACCAAGAATTAGCAAATCTTGCTGGGTATTTATTGAGCGAATTTAGCGCTTATATGACGGGCGAAGTAGTTACCATAGATGGTGGCGAATGGCTTAATGGCGCAGGTGAATTTAACTGGTTAGATATGATGACCACTCCTGATATGTGGGATGAAATTGAAGCTGCAATTCGAAAATCAACTGGTAAGGAAAAATAATAATTTGGGGACTTTTTTAGTCCCCTTTTTTTATACTAAATTTCTAAAAAATCTTTCCGTATGAGCTTCCCAACTAAAGCGCTCTTCAACAAATGCACGGGCATATTGAGCAGGATGCTTTTCATTATTTAAAACAGATTCTATTGCGGCTGCAAAGTCTTTACTTTCATCTGCTACTAAAATACAATGATCTGGAGCTTGAATTCCATCATTCGCATTACTTGTTGTGATTACATTACAAGCGCAGGCCATTGCTTCTAAAATTTTATTTTGCTGCCCCGTATTTATACGCATAGGTGCTGCCATTATTTTCGCATCTTGATAATATGGAACTGTGTCAGGAACATTGGCAAACACTTCCACTCCACGCACCTCTGCGAGTTTAAGCACCTTTTTATCTGGACTACTTCCTACCAATTTCACACTCGGATAGATTCCTTTTTTATGTAGTTCAGGAAGTATATCTTCCACCAACCAAATGCATGCTTCTATATTGGGTTTATAGCTTAAATTCCCAACGAATAAAACATCTGTTTTTCTCTCAGCATTTCCAGGTTTGAACTTATGGGTATCAATTCCATTACTCAAAGTAATTACCTTCTTTCCCACTCCATTCGGAAGCATTTTTCTATCTCTTTCAGAGATAATACATGCATAATCAAAGCTTGGAATTATTTTGCTTTCATAAGCCAATAAACGTTTGTATTCTGAAGTCCAAAATAACTTTGCTATTCCTTTCTCTGTTGCTAAACGTAAATAAACATTATGACTCATACAATCCATAATATCTAATACAGTTTTAGCCTTATTTTTAATAAGATAAGGAGCTACTCGTATTAATTGATAAAAAATAAAATCTGGCTGAAACTCTTTTACTGTCTTCTCCAATTCCTTTTTAAACCAAGGGTGATAATAGTAGGCAACTTGAAAGGGAATTTTACGACTTAAGGTTCTAATTCCGGCCCAAAGCATATCCCATTTTCCAATTGGGAACAATCTTAATTCCTCTACATATTTTGCAATTTCGGAGCTATGTTCTTCTGAAATTTCCAATTTTAAATCGTGGAAACATATAACATAAAGTTTATAGCTTTTCGACAAGACCTTAATTTGCTCCCAAGCACGTAACTTATCTCCTTTATCGGTAGGTAAAGGGAATCGTGGAAGTACAAATAATATAGATTTAGTCTTAGTTTGCAAAATTTAAGCCTTGTTTAAATCAGACAATATTCTATTTAATTGAGATGCTAGTTTTTGTTTAGAGAAATAATTTAAAGCTAAATCTCTACCGGCAAAAGCTAATTTATTGAACAAATATGGATTCGAAACAATTTTACGCAAAGCTTCTACAAATTCAATGGCATTTTCGAAGGCAAGATAATGTGTTCCTGGCACGGCCGGAATGCCCTCCATTGCTACTTTAGTTGCCATAACAGGGATTCCCATAGCCATAGTTTCTCCTATTTTCATTCGTATTCCACTTCCCGACAATAATGGAACCACCAAAATATCCATATCAGCAACAAAATCTTGATAGGATTCTATTTCGCCTACTACCTTAAAATTGTTAGATTCCTTATATCTTCCTTTAGGGAAATTCCTTCCTCCAACATAAAAAATTGAATTAGGAAATGCTTCGCTAAATTTGGGTAATATTTCTAAATAAAAATAGTCGATAGCTTCTAAATTAGGCAACCAATCCATAGCTCCAATATGGAATAAAGCCAAGCGTTCATAATTAGGAGTATGTTCAATTGTATCTGAATCTGATATTGGGAAAGTTGGATAAACCACCTCAGTGTTTACATTTCTTTCTTGAAAGAACTTAGCTGTATCTGTTGAAATTGCCCAAACTTGATCTATTTTCGAAAGCACCTTTACCTCAAATTTTTTCAGTCTTTTGGCCATTAAACGAACATAAAAAGACCTAGGAAAATTACTATTCTGAGCTACCTTTTCCCAAACAACATGTTCAATATTATGAGCTCTATAAACAAATTTTCTATTCTGTTTATTGAGGGCAGGAATTTGAGCAAGGGCAAAGAGACCATCGAATATCACCAAATTAACATTCAAGCTATCAATTTCGGTTTGAATAAATTGGGTAATACGTTCGTCTTGAACTCTGGTAATATGAATAGATTCAGAGGAAAACAATAGATTTTGAATGGCACTCAACGGTTTAATTTTCGTTTCTACATGCAAAGCTTTATAGCTGAAAGCTGCATTTTTCCATTCATCAAAAAGGTTCTCATCGAGAACAGGATGTTTATAAGTATCAAAAATTATGGCATGAACTTCACGTCCTATATTCAATAGGCCTTGGATTAAACTTCTTGTAGCCGATGTACCACCATCAATATCAGGGAATGGACTTTTATTACAAACAACTACTACTTTTTCCATTTTAAAAAGAATAAAAGTTTACGAAGCATGTTTTTATATGTTTCACGTTCGAAAATTTTGCTGTCGTTAGCAGCCATAATAGTTAGTAAAATACCGAATGGTAATAAAACAATAGTACTAATCCACATTCCCATAAAAGGGCTCATGCTTAACGATTTTGCAGATTTTTCGCCTATTGTACTTAGAATATAGTATAAAATGAAAATTAAAGTTGCAGCCACAAGTGGTAAACCTAAACCACCTCTCTTAATAATTGCTCCTAAAGGAGCACCAATAAAGAACAATAGAATACATGCTACAGAAAGGGTAAATTTACGATGCCATTCTGTTTTATGACGTGCCATATTTTGATTGCGGTATTTTAATTCATTCGAATAATCTTCCGCTCTCGACATATTACTTTTACTTACATTAATCGCTAAATCGTAAAATTGCAATTGAGTTTCTTTACTGAATTTATCCATCCAGTTATCTTTTGCAAAATCTTCAATCGACAATAAAACCCGTGAACTATCATCATTTACCAATTGCCCTTCTTGCGAATTCACAGCTGTACTACCTAAATCTCTATTATGATTTACAATGGCTGGTATAACCTGAGCTGGCATGCTCATATTGTTTATTGCTTGAGCTTTATTGGCATTATCAGTCCTCCCAAAAAAATAGGTTTTACGCATACTATTTGCATAGGCGCTAGACCTTTGATTTCCCTCGTTCCGTATATCTAACATGGCCTTATCAAGCTGAGAAATCGTCATCATTTGATAATGGTCTTTATACATATCTTCCGACTCACGTGAAAATTTAAATGCCGAAAGATCTATCAACAAAACTTGAGTCTTAAATTCTTGTTTAATCTCGGGTAAACTAGGATCTCTTTTTCCAAAGAACCCTAATTCATCATAAGTTACACCGTCGTGTAGAGTCAATACTAAATATCCATCATCCGACGAAACTTCTACCCTTCCTGTTTTAGCTAAAGTAACCCGACCATTTCCTTTAGAATAATCGGAGTGATCATAAATTAAAACTCCTGTTAGCGATTTTTTATCTTTTCCAACCTCTTCAACTTTAACTACCAAATCTGGGATTCCAGCATAAAATGCTCCAGGTTGAATATCCAATGCAGGTCTTTGTTTTTGAATATCCATAATCAAAGATCTTGCCTTTAAATTTGCTACAGGAAGGATATTATTCGAAAAGTAAAATGCGGCAATTCCAGTTATAAAAGAGAATATAATTAGCGGTCGAAGCAATCGGTATAAAGAAACTCCAGACGACTTAACAGCTACTAATTCTAAGCTTTCAGCCATACCACCTAAAGTCATAATACTACTTAGCAAAATGGCTAATGGCAGGGCCATAGGAACCAAAGAGGCCGAAGTATACCACATTAACTCCAAGATAACACTAGTCTCTAAACCTTTACCCACAAGGTCGTCGACATACTTCCAAACAAATTGCATAAGTAAAACAAACTCTGCAATAAAGAAAGTAAGCACAAAGGGGCCTAAGTAAGACTTTAAAGTATATCTGTGTATACGTTTTATAATAGCCATAAAAGTGGTCCAAACATACTAAATCAAACGCTAAAATGGTAAAATATTGCTGAAATACTAAAGTCTGTTCTTCTAAAGAGTTAAAATATTAGAATAATCAAACAATAGTCAGTTCCTTAGCGTTCAACTAAAAAAACACACCTATGTTAAACTTACTTCTTTACCTGCTATTAAATAGCACTACTCCAATTTCGCTTGAACAAGCATTAAAAAATGATTTAGTACAAATAAAAAGTACAGCAAACGAGAGTTCGCCTCATTACAATGATCCATTAAAATTTACGATTACGAATAAAGGGAATAGTCCACTCGCAATAGAAATACCCATTGCAACATATTTTAACCCGGTAGATACCGAATATCAAAGTTTTATGGTAATTGAACCATTATTAGTGCAACTAGAAGCAAAAGAATCTAAAATTATAAGTCCGAAGGCTATGTGCATAAACCAAAGCAAAATAGCACATAAGCAAAGTATGGAGTATAAATATGGAGGTATAAAGGGGAAAAATTATGCTGAAGTAGCCAATTTTGTAAGGCAAGAAAACTTAATTGGAACCATAACTGGCCAGCAAATAATTTGGTCGCAAAGCGATGATTACCCATTGGAAGAGATTACCATGTTCGACACAAAGAAACAGTACGACATAGTATCAAGACTAGCTAAATTAACCAATAAGCCAGTCCCTCCCATGCCAAAGGAGACGGACTATAAGAGAAACTTGAATGCAAAACCCCACGTAGAATTTAGTGGTAGCATACAATTTAATTTGCGAAAAGTTTCGGCAGTACAGATAGCCATGTTTAATACCAGCAACGTGGTAGTTAGGGAGCTTTATAATAATGCGGCACATAGAGCTGGCCCGACCGACATGTCCTTTAGTTTTGATGCATCTGTATATCAAGAAGATATCTATAAGATAAAATTAATTTGTGACGGACAAATAAAATTAGAGTTAGAAGTAGATAATTTCTAAAAAAGTACTATCTTTGCAGTCCTAAAAATTTATATACTTAAATACTATGCCGGTAAAATTAAGATTACAAAGACACGGAAGAAAGGCGAGACCTTTTTACCACATCGTAGCGGCTGACAGCAGAGCTCCGCGTGACGGACGCTTTATCGAAAAAATCGGGTCATTTAACCCAATTGGCACACAAGCATTAGTTTTAGATGCAGAGCGTGCTTTATATTGGTTACAAAATGGTGCCCAACCAACTGATAAGGTTCGTGCATTATTATCATCAGAAGGTGTTATGTACAAAAACCACTTACAAGTTGGTGTTCGTAAAGGTGCCATTACCCAAGAACAAGCAGATGCTAAGTTTGAAGCTTGGATGAAAGAAAAAGAAACTAGAAGCGGTCACAAATTAGAAGCTGTTCGTAAGCAATTAGAAGATGCTAAGAACAAAGCTCTAAACGCTGAAAAAGAAATCGCAGAAAAACGTGCTGCTGCAATCGCTGCTGCTGCTCAAGCTGCAGTTGCTGAAGAATCAGCTAGCGAAGAAGAAGCTCCTGCTGAAGAAGCAGCTTCTGAAGAAACTTCTGCTGAATAATATCGGTTTTTGAAAATATTTTCAATAACCTCAAAAATTAAAACCCGGATATGCAAACGAGTGATTGTTTCAGTCCGGGTTTCGTTTTAAGACCACACGGAATCAAAGGCAGTATACTAATCGGCCTTAAAGTTGAAGATCCCATGGCTTACTCGGAACTCGGCGCCATTTTTATTGAAATTAGACATAACCTTGTGCCTTACCTTATAGAAAACATCTCTATTAAAGGTAATAAAGCCTTTGTGAAACTTGAAGGAGTGGATACCCCTGAACAAGCTGAAGAACTAAAAAATAAAGCCGTTTGGATCCCGCTTGATCTAATGTCTGAAGCCGACAAATTCAGCCCTGAACGTTTAATAGGCTTTCAAGTGGTCGATATTAATGCTGGTCCTATTGGTACACTCGACCAAATTATTGGTAGTAAATTCCAAAAGGTTTTTAGCATTATTAATGATAAGGGACAAGAAATTCTTATACCTTATACTCCCGAATTCTTTATTAGCCTTGATGTAGATAAGGCTATCATCAATGTTGATTGTCCTGACGGACTCATTGATCTTTACCTTGACCCTAATGCTTTTGATGATGAAGAGGAGTAAACCTTTTCAATTCAAAAAATTTACTATCGAACAAACTCTAGCTGCTTTTAAAGTTACTGGAGATAGTGTTTATCTTGGCGCTTGGGCAAACCTTAGCACTGCAAATTTTATATTGGATATTGGTACAGGTACCTCTATTCTTGCTCTTATGGCTGCTCAAAGAAATAGTAATGCCGAAATTTACGCTATTGAACCTGATCTTGGTTCGTATCAAGACGCCATTACTAATACGCAAAATTGCGAATGGAAAAATAGAATTCATGTTATTCATTCCTCTTTCCAAGATTATAATCCCAACTTCCTTTTCGACCACATTATTAGTAATCCTCCATATTTTACCAATCAATTAAATAGTCCAGATATTCGCAAAAATGCTGCACGCCATACTGACGAAAATTTTTTAAACCTATTATTCGAAAAATCATATCATATCAGTACCCCTAACGCCAAGCTTAGTATTATTATTCCTGAAAAAACTTACGAGCATTTAGATACAAAAAAATGGCATCTACACCGTATTAGCCGTTTAAATACTGGTGGTAAAAATACTCGCTTTTTAGTAGCATTAGAATTTCAAAAAGAGGAATGTAAGCATCTAGAAAAAGACGAACTTTTTATTCGTAAAGACAATGAATATTCTAAAGAATATTTAGAACAAACTAAGGATTTCTATTTGTTTGTTCCATAATTTCTTGCAAAAAAAGCGTAACCCAAAGATTACGCTTTATACCAATGAACCTGTTTATGGTTCCCACAAATCAGATTCAAATAATCTCATTTTTTCCTTTATAGATTCTCCTTCTAAATAGGCATCTAATCCTGCTAAATAATCACTGATTTTACGATCAAATACATTATCTTCTTTATAGATATAACTAGAAAACATACGCTTAATAAAAGCATCATCGTAGCTAATAGGTTGAGCTAAATTGAAGCGATTATATATAGGATATTGGCTCAGTAAATTCCTTAATTCTGGAAAATAAATCCAATACATCATTTGTTCTCCTCTAAGAGATCCATCAGGATTGCGTACTTCGCGAACCGGACAAATACCAATTATGCGAACTTCCATAACCGAACGAGCTTTGTCGAATATCCAATCTTCCTTCACCAAATATTTCTTCACAGAAGAATTATCTAAATGCTCAATACGAGTAACGGTATAGGTATCGTAGGGCGGATCTGGATAATTGTCTTCATAAGTTACCGTATCAGTTCCTATGGATATAGCAGCTTGTTTATTTAGTCGCATAGAGAAGTCATCATACATAGGATCATAGGTGGTTAGGAGGTCATTTTCGACTCCATAACGAATAATTCCGAATAGACTAATTCTTCCGTTTGTTTCTTCGAAAGGATAATAGAGATATTGATTCATCTTTTCGCGAAGATCAATAACTCTCCATATACGACGTTGCCACATAATATCAGCTTCGCGAAGTTTGGGATAAACTAATGGAGTATTAGGTTCCAAGGTTTGTCCGAATAGGAGCAAAGGGACAAAAAATAGAAGATATAAAAGAAGGTGATTTTTCATATACAAGGTTTATAAGTAAAACCATGTATAAAGCTTCAATATTTTAAAATTAACTAGATTTAATAAACGAAAAAAGGCCGCAAAAAGCGGCCTTAATATAAAATTTAGAATAATCTTATTGTTCCCAAAGATCGTGTTCGTAATTACGCATTTTGTCTTTAATATCTTCACTTTCTAATAAAGCTTCAAGACCATTTTTCATGTAATCACTAATCTTACGGTCGTATACGTTGTCTTCTTTATAGATATAACTTGAGAACATACGTTTCATAAACGCATCATCGTAGGTCAACTGATTTGCGATATTATTATAGCGATTATACATTTCTTCATTCGCAATAATAGTTCTCAACTCAGGGAAATATATCCAATACATTGGTTGCTCACCACGATATTCACCGTTTTGGTCGCGTACTTCGCGCACAGGGCAAATACCTAAGATACGAACTTCCATAACCGAACGAGCTTTATCAAAAACCCAATCTTCTTTAATATAAAACTTCTTAATAGAAGAGTAATCTAAAGTGTTAATTCTGAAAGTATCGTATTCTTCGTATGGCTCATACGGACGGTAGTCTGTATAAAAAGTAGTGTCAGAACCAATGCTCAAAGCTTGTTGCGCTGTATAAGGCACGGTAAAATCGTCGTAAAATGGATCATAAGCTCTTAATTCACCAGCCTCAAGACTATTTTTAATAATAGTAATAAGGTTAGAACGACCATTAGTAACCTCGAAAGGATAATAAAACGTTTGATTCATTTTCTCTCTAAGGTCCATAACACGCCAAATACGACGTTGCCACATAACATCTGCCTCACGAATCTCGGTATAAGGCGTGATTCTACGTGTAGGAGTAGTCACTTTATCATAAATTTGGTCTCTAGGTTCTAATACCTGAGCTGAAGCGCTAAGACTCGTAAGAGTGGCTCCCAAAAGTATGATTGCAATAGCTTTGAATTTAGACAACATAACACTTTATTAATTTAAAGATTAACGTACAGGATAAGATGCACTTAAAGAAACTGTACGTCCATCTGGTTGTTGAACACGAATACTTTCAAAGAAGATAGTTTTACCTTTAGGAGTTTTAGCCATTTTACTACGTACCCCTTCAGGAATAATATTACCTGTTACAGAAGCTTCATCATAAGCTCCACCAGGGAAACTAACAACTTTAAAACTTAATATCTTAGAGTACACAGGGAAGTCAAAATCTTCCATGATAGGTACGAGAGCACTTGTTCCTTGGATATGAGCAGTATTAACTGGCTCACTGCTTTTTTTACCACCCCATTTAATAGTAGGATCAGGCACACGTTTAACACGGAAAGGTGCTTTACCCATACTTTGTACTTTACCATCAGAAAGTTTAACGCTAACTGAAATATCTATAGTATTCCCAGTACCTGGTTTGACAATATATTTACCATTAGAACCACTGAAAGCTTGGCAACCAGAACAAGTTGCAGTAATTTGATTTGCAGCAACCCCTGGAACAGATATACTAATAGGATTTTCTAATCCACGGTATACAACGTTCATTTTATCTGGAGACACAGTCATCATTGGTTTACTAACTTGGTATTCTGTTTCAAACGGACGCTCATCTACAGTACCATCAATTGGGTTCATAACTTTAATTACCCCACTTACGGTTTTAGTACCTTCGCCAGATGCTTGAATTTTATAGATACCTTTAGCTCCGTTAAATTCAGTAATAGGAGTTCCATTAGCGATAATTTCAGGACGCTCTTGAGAGTTATAAGCTGCTAAGAAAATCTCTGCTTCAAAGTCATTTCCAGAGAAAACAACATTTGATTTAGGGATAATAGCTGCTTGAATTTGGTCAAATTTATATGCATTAGCCGTAATTTGATCAAATTGATATTTAATCATATCACCTTCAGCTGAACGCACATTGTTTTGCCATTTAGTTAACTCTGTTAAAGCTGCTGGCATAGGCAAGTGGTAGAAGTAGTACATCTCCCATTCTTGAACTTCGCCAGTACCAATAGCTTTTTGAGGATCCGTATTAAGGTTTAATTTAACCTTAGAAGTATCCTTCATGTCTTTAAAGAACTCTTTAGACAATAAACGATCACGATATTCAGCAATTTTCTTTTTTAACTCAGAAACCTTAGCTGAACCATTTTGAACCTTAATTGGATCATCCGTACCAAAGTAATAAGTAGGGATATCGTAATTATCTAAGTTTACTAAATCTTTAGCAGACATAGTAGCTGCTTCTTCAGGTGATTTTTCTTCAGCAATTGAGATAAGCTCAACTTTCATGTCTTCAATGAATTTCACTAAATCATTAGACATTGCACGAATAGTTTGAACTTTATCGTAATATTCCTTTTTAGAACTTTCGTTCCATTTATCACCTAAAGTTTGTTTTTCTTGTTCGAACGCAGAATAAATAATTGCGTTTTTAGATTCGATGTTGCCTTTTTGCATTACTAAACCTTCACCTACAACCACGAATGCTTGTAAGATTTCTTTAGATACGTTAAGCGCTAACATCGCAGTCAACACGAGATACATCATGTTGATCATCTTCTGCCGTGGTCCACCATCCGCCGCCATATTTCTTTTAGTTTTTTAAGTTAGACAATAAAGAAATTATTAGTTACCTGCAGGACGAATGTTCATTGCAGAAAGCATGTTACCGTAAACGGTATTCAATGCAGATAGGTTATTACCTAATTTAGAGATTTCCTCTTTGTAACGTTTAGTATCCTCAACTGAATCGTTTAAGTTATTCAATAATTGAGCGATATTTCCGTAAACTTTACCAGTTGCTTCAAGATAATCTTGAGACCCTTGTAATTGTAATTCGTACACGTTATTAAGAGCAGATAAGTTTTTACTTACACGTTGTAATTGCTCGCCATAGCTTTTACCTTCTTCTTCAGTTGAAGAAAGACCAGTTAAGCTTTCAGCAGCTTTTACGTAAGATTCAGACAATTTAGCTACAGTAGATGAAGCATTTTTCAAGCTATTAACGTATTCATCAGTTGCAGAAGCTGCAGTAGCAACTTCGTTTAATTGAGCAGTATTTTCGCTTAAGCGAGTGATACTATCACGAAGGCTACCTAATAATTCTGGACCAATTTTAGCTTCAGCTAACATTTTATCTAATTCTTGAGTAACTGAATCTTTAAGAACAACATTAGCAGTTCCGCCAACTCCACCACGAGCAGGACGATCTTCAGCAGGTAAACCAGCTAACTCAGGATAAACCAAAGTCCAATCGATTTCTTCTTTTGGTGGTTCAAATGCTGAGATAATGAAGATGAACGCTTCTGTTAAAAGACCTACAGAGATCGAGATGTTAGCCCCTGGTAAGTGAAGGATTTTCATCCATGCACCAACGATTACCACGGCAGCACCAAGACCGTAGATCATGTTCATTACAATTTTTCCTTTTTTTGAATGCAAGAATTTCATAACGCTTTTTTTTAGTTTTTGTTATTTCGTTTTTGGTTTTACCTAATTTAATAACACCTCTAGCTTTATACTTTAAAAGGGTATAAATCTATTAGCAAAAGTTTGAAATCTGTGAGATTACTTTACTATTTATAGTCTTCTTTAGCACGACCCATAAAGGTTTGTACGTTACGGAAACCAATATATGATTTACATGAATCTTGGTATTCGTAATCACGAGAAGATACTTGTAAGAAGAAGCCTACATCTTTCCATGAACCACCACGGATAACTTTAGCACGACGAGCCACTGGGCCACCTTTATCTGCATCTGCTTCTTCGAAATACAAATCAGGGTTTAAGTCGTGTGCGAAGCTATATCCTGAAGGATCGAATGCATCTCTACACCATTCAGACACGTTACCAGCCATACAATATAAACCATAACCATTCGGGTTATAAGATTCAACTTGTACAGTTTTAGCACCACCGTCGTCCTTATAGTTACCACGTAAAGGTTTAAAGTTACCTAAGAAACAACCTTTAGAGTTACGGATATACGGACCACCCCAAGGATATGGAGATAATTCCAGATTACCGCGAGCAGCGTATTCCCATTCAGCTTCAGTAGGTAAACGGAAGTCGTGTACAGGGAATTCACCTCTATCATAAAGGTAATTGTTCATGAAGCTAGTTCTCCAATGAGAGAATGCGTTAGCTTGATGCCAAGTGATACCAACTACTGGATAATCGTCATACGCTGGATGCCAGAAATACATTTTAGTATGTGGCTCATTGTATGAGTAAGAGTAGTCAGCCACCCAACATAAAGTATCTGGATAGATTTTTACTTTTTGTTCACGTATGAATGGAGAACGATCGTCTTGACCACGTTCAGGATCTGAAGCCGCCTTACGGTAGTCGATCCAGTAGTAGTGATACACATATTTACGAACGTCTAATTCACGTTTAGCGTAGTAACGTTCTTTTTGAGGATAGTACATTTCCTCCAAAGTTTCAGCTTGCTCAGGATCATCCCACTTAATTTTGGTTTTCCAGTTGATACGTGGAGGATCTGGCAAGTTAAGGTTTACGATATACTCTTCGTATTCGTCTTCCTCAATATAGAAACCATCTATACCCGCTTCACCTAAAAGGCGACGAGCCATTGAGTCACGAACCCATTCAACGAATTGACGGTATTCGTTATTCGAAATTTCAGTTTGATCCATATAGAATGCCTCAACAGTAACAGTCTTCGATTGAGAAGTAAAGTTACTTGGCACATCTTGATCCGAAGGTCCCATATTATAACTACCCATTGGGATATAAACCATACCAAACGGATCTGGCTGATACCACTTAGGACGACCTTGCGCTCCTACTAGTTGCCCACCATGCGGATCCCCGCAGCTATACAATGTTGCGGCAACAGTTCCGGCTAAAAGGATTTGTTTTACTATTTGCTTTTTCATTTTCAACACAGATTTCTTGAAAACTTTTATAAGTTGCAATTTTATATTATTAAACGGTAGCTTCCTAAATAATTGTTCGTTTTCGTTAAAGATTTCATAAAATTTAACTAAACTACATACCCCAAAGTTTTTTCTTCGAAGCAGCGTCACGAACGTTGTAGCCCCCACCAACAGGAGGATCGCGCTTGATTATGAAGCAATATTTCAATAGTAACTCGTGACTACCTGAACTAAATCTTAAAATTCGTGAAGTAGTTAGGTCATAAGTATAACTTGCGGTTAAAGCATGCTTATCTGTTTGCCAGATTACTGCCCCACCACCTATTGAAATCATATCTTGGAAACGGTATGTTACTCCACCCCAGTATCTCTTGTCCCAAATAATGTTCAAATTCACATCGAACGAAGGAATATATTGAAAATCGGTTTTTATGATAGCATTTGGATTGATATCTAACTTAGGATTACCCACTCCACGGAAAGTATATCCACCCATTACATACATATGACGAGCTTGAGTTATGTTAGCATTTTTAGCACGCATACCCGGTAAATTAGATGCAGAAGCACCTACATACCAGTCATTAGCTTGGTAATATACAGCAGCACCTGCAGAAAATACCATACCACTAGAACCTGCTTGTGCAATCAATGGGTCCCCTTGCACTATACCTGATGGTGATTGCCAGTTAGCGTTACGAATTATAGTATTGTAAAAACCAACATCAATTCCAATACCTAAACGACCATTACCTACATTGAAGCGATAAGCCCCAGCTGCACGTAAACCAGTATTATTAAAGAAGCCTAAACGATCGTTAAATACGCTTAAAGCCACCCCAACATCATGTCCGTTGGTAAACGACTTTAAACTCGCATCTACCGTAAGTTGGTTTGTTAAAGGCGCTCCTTCGAAACCAGCCCACTGATATCGGTTCATTAAGTTAACACATATATCCCCGTTAACCCCTGCTGCTGCAGGATTAATAAATGCTTTATTAAAATAAAACTGGGTAAATTGAGGGTCTTGTTGAGAAAACAAGCTCGTGGAAAGCGAAAACATCGCTCCAAACGCTAACAAGGTTTTGATTTTCATACAGTTGCCGTAAATTTTTCTCAAATTAATATAAATTACGAATCGTAAACATACGAATAAAATTCTGTTAAATGCACAACTACTTAACAAAAAAAATTAAAAAAATTTTGAGGCAAATAAGCAAACTGACTGACAATCAACAAACTAAAGATTTAACTTTTTTAAAGAGTTTAACCATCTTTCAGGCACTTCACTCTGGGTTGCCGCTATATAATCTTTCTCTGAACATGGTATAATAAACTCAGGTACATTGTACTGAATCTGAAGCTCTATAGGCAATGGAATCCTTAACCACCAACGGTTCGAAATCCTATTCTGATAAAACAATAAACTATGTCCATCTCCATCCATAGCTGCAACCTCATAGTTTATATAATCGCTTGAACTAAAATCTGGATTATCTACTGTCCTTGAATAATACCCATCGATTACATGCCAAATTACCTGAGCCATAGCCGAAGCTCCAATGCTTAAGAATGGTGAATTCTTGTCTAAATTGAAGAATCCTGCTACTTGCAATTTCATGCTCATTCCCATATAGCGAGCTAATTTGCAAATCTCTTCACCTCGCATTCCATTAGGCCAAGTTTCTATGGCTGCCGGACATGCAGAAAATTGCATGGCTGAGGCATCGACACTTACTACATCCGCATCGCGTAAATATGGTTCAGCATCTTCTATTTCTACTCGCATATCGCCTATTCTAAGCACATCAAAGTTTAGGTCTATAAAGCCCTGGATTAATTTTGATGAAACCAAATAATTCTGATAACCTAATAGACTAACATTGAACACTTTGTTTAGTCTGTTTAATAATATTTTACTCAACCAATTCTTATTAGAAAGTTCCGCACCCTCTTCATCATCCATGTCTAAAGTTGCGTCCAAAATTCCTAGGTTAAAATATCTATTTGTACGTCTATAAAATTCGTGAATATAATAGGTATATGCTTGCGAATCGCCCAATAATAAAACCAGCTTTGAATTTTCTGCGGCCCATTGAAGAGCTGCTACTATTCTATCTTCGTTAGTATCATGCTCTTCTAATCCTTGAAATTGTATATTCCCAGCATCAAGTATTGAAGTAGTGTAATGCCCTTTGAATAGTAAATAAAGGTGTTTACGAATTTCGTCAGGAACACTGTTATTTATCTCATTTATATTTGAAAAGTCACCCAAACCCAGAATAATAATATCAACTGGTTCGGTAATTTCTGGGAATCCACCCACATTTCCAAAATAGCGTATTGAGTCACCCAATCTATCTGTATTGGTTCCTCCAGGTAATAAAAATCCAGGTACAGGCGAAAAAACGTCCATCAAATTCATGTGTTAAAAATACACGTGATTTGTGGACCTTTTTAAATGTTTTAGAGAATATATTAACTATGCGTTGTGGATGTTCCTATTATTTCTTTTTTGCAGTAGATTTCTTTGCTGTAGTCTTCTTTGCAGCAGGCTTTTCTGCATTTTCAGCTTTAGCTGCAGTAGTTTTACCTTTTTTAGCTGGAGCTTCAGCAATTATCTTCTCAATCTCTTCAAGTGTTAAAGTATTTGGAGTAACACCTTTAGGAATTTTGTAATTTTCTTTTCCTTTTTTGATGTATGGACCAAATCTACCATTTAACACAGCTATATCTTGTTCAGGGAATTCTAAGATGAATTTATTCACCTCTTCTATCCTTTTTTCCTCAATTAATTTAATAGCTTCACCTAAGGTAAAATCTAATGGTTCTACGCCTTTAGGCAATGAATAGAACTTTGATTTATGACGTACATAAGGACCAAATCTACCTACCCCAATAACCACTTCTTCATCTTCGAATGTACCTATACTTTTCGGCAGTGCGAATAAACTCAATGCCTCTTCGAGTGTAATGGTTTCAATACTTTGATTCTTCTGTAAACTTGCAAATTTTGGTTTTTCTTCATCTTCAGCTTCACCAATTTGTACCATTGGTCCATAGCGTCCGATAAGGGCGTAAACTTGTTTACCCGACTTAGGATCTACACCTAATTCGCGTTTTCCTTTAGCTCTAGCACTATTTTTTTCTGTAAATTCTACATTTTCGTGGAAAGGTTTATAGAACTCTCTCAACATAGTTTGCCATTCTAGCAGCCCTTCCGCAATTTCATCGAACTCCTTCTCCACTTTAGCCGTGAAGTTATAATCCATAATTTGCGTAAAGTTTTCTGCTAAGAAATCAGTAACTATAATACCTATATCGGTTGGGAATAATTTATTTTTATCTGCACCCGTAATTTCGGTTCTAACTTCTTTTTGAGGAGTACCATTAGTAAGACTTAAAACGCTGTATTTACGTTCGGTTCCTTCTACTTCTTTACGTTCAACATAGCCACGTTTTTGAATAGTCGTAATAGTTGGGGCGTATGTAGAAGGACGACCAATTCCCAATTCTTCTAATTTCTTCACCAAACTAGCCTCAGTATAACGAGGGGGTGGCGAAGTAAATCTTTCAACGGCAGTAATTTCTTGACGTTGTAAAGCATCTCCTTTTTTAACAGGAGGTAATAATTGGCTATCGGTAGAATCATCTTCTTCTTCATCGTCGGTACTTTCCATGTACACTTTAAGGAAACCGTCGAATTTAATGACTTCACCTTTTGCTTGGAATTTATCTTTTAATCCGCTACCTACTATATCAATAGTAGTTTTTTCAAGTTGAGCATCGGCCATTTGAGAAGCCACGGTTCTTTTCCAGATTAATTCGTATAAACGCTGAGCACCTGCATCAGAGCTAACTTTAAAATCTTCGAAATGGGTAGGACGAATAGCCTCGTGTGCTTCTTGCGCTCCTTTAGTTTTGTTTGCAAACTTGCGAACTTGCACATATTCTTTCCCGAATTGAGAAGCAATTTGTGCGCTAGCTCCTTCAATAGCCGTTTCACTTAAGTTTACCGAGTCGGTACGCATATAAGTGATTTTCCCTTCTTCATATAATTTTTGAGCAAGGGTCATGGTACGCGTAACACTAAAGCCAAGTTTACGTCCAGCTTCTTGTTGTAGAGTTGAAGTTGTAAAAGGTGCAGCTGGAGTTCTTTTTCCAGGTTTAGTTTCAACAGAATCTATAGAGAAATTAGCGTTAACGCAAGCTTGTAGGAAGTCCATAGCTTCTTTTTCAGTTGCGAAGCGCTTATTAAGTTCAGCTTTTAATTTAGACTTACCAACGGTAAAGATTCCTGTAACTTTGAAAGAAGATTCGCTAACGAAGTTTGCTCTTTCTCTTTCACGTTCAACTATAAGTCGAACTGAAACCGACTGCACACGGCCGGCAGAAAGTGAAGGTTTAACTTTTTTCCAAAGGACTGGAGATATTTCATAACCCACTAATCGGTCTAAAACGCGACGGGCTTGTTGGGCATTAACGAGATTAAGATCTATGCTACGAGGATTTTCGATAGCTTTAAGGATAGCAGATTTAGTAATTTCGTTAAAAACGATACGTTTAGTTTTAGCGTCGTCGAGACCTAAAGTTTCTTTTAGGTGCCAAGCGATGGCTTCTCCCTCGCGGTCTTCATCGGAAGCGAGCCAAACGGTATCAGATTTTTTAACGAGGTCTTTAAGTTCAGATATAACCTTTTTCTTATCGGCGCTCACCTCATATTTAGGCTCAAAATTATTGGCAACGTCGACAGAAATACCTTTTTCAGACAGGTCACGTACGTGTCCATAGCTCGACTTAACGGTAAAATCTTTACCTAAAAAACCCTCTATAGTTTTAGCTTTAGCGGGGGACTCAACGATTACTAAATTTTTAGCCATAATATTTGGATTAGCCGTAGAATTAATTTCCTAATAATTTTTTAACGATGCTAGAAGCAGTTTTACCGTCTGCTTTACCAGCAATTTTAGGTTGGAGGGCTCCCATAACTTTACCCATATCTTTCATACCAGATGCGCCAAGTTCAGCTATTAAGTTGGAGATAAGAGATTCCAATTCTTCATCCGACATTTGCGCGGGTAAATATTTAAGGATTACTGCCAATTGAGCTTTTTCTTCTTCAGCTAAATCAGCTCTATTTTGTTGTTCATAAACAGCGATGCTATCTTTTCTTTGTTTAACCATTTTATTAAGAATGGTCATTTCATCTTCCTCGGTTAATTCCTTACCACTACCATCGGTTTGAGCTAATAAAAAAGCAGATTTAATAGCACGTAAAGCAGCAAGAGCGACCGAGTCTTTGGCTAACATCGCATTCTTGATTTCCGTATTTATAGATGAAGATAATGACATAAACTTGAAAATTGAAATGAGGAACAAAACAATAAAAAAAAACGCAAAGGTTTTTATATAATTAACAATGAATGTGAAATTAAAGGTTGAAAAATAGGCCAAAAACGAAGTTTAAACAACTGATTAAAAGAAGTTTAAACAGAAATTAAAAAGGAGTAAATATTTTTAGGGAAAAGAAAACAAAAGGTGTATATTTGTCCTTTGGATGTTTAAAAAATGATAGAACTGATAATCAATGGATAAATCTTTAGAGCTTATAGAGAGGCTTACAGAAAAGATTCATCGTCTGGTTGAAGTACATCAGGCTTTAGTTGCGGAAAACCTTGCTTTACAGGATGCTGTAAATGTTTTACGTAAGGAGAGAGACGAATTATCAGGATTACTTCATTTGGAAAGACAGACAAAGCAAACACCAACAGAACAGGGTAATAACTCTGTAAGCAATCTGGAAGTGGAAGCAATCAAACAAAAATTGGATGTGCTGATAGGAGAAACGGAATTATGTATTAAGGAATTGAGGGGAGAATTATAGAATGAGTTCGAACAATACATTATCCATAAAATTACAAATTGCAGGTAGAATCTATCCGCTCACCATACATGCCCATGAAGAAGAAAATATTCGGAAGGCAGCCACTCTCTTAAATGAGAGAGTAAAAAAATATGAAGAAACTTTTTCGGTAAAAGACCGTCAAGATTTATTAGCTATGTGTGCTCTTGAGCAAGGAGTACAACTAATTCAGAAAACAACTGAATTACAGAACAAAGACCGTCAAATTAGCGAAAAACTCGAGTCTCTTCATAATATTTTGGATAAAATTTAGTTTGATTTTTTCTTTTCAGTTTGCGCTGTTATTCATATTTTGGCAATAACTCAAATATATATAAACACAAAGCGCAATGGAATTTATAACTATAATAGTAACAGCAGTAGCAGGATTACTTGCCGGAGCAGCAGGTGGATTTTTTCTTGCTCAAGCAGCTCTACTAAAAAATACAAAAATTAAAGCTAAAGAGCTAATTAAATTAGCCGAACAAGAAGGAGAAGTCCTTAAACAAAAGAAAATTACCCAAGCTAAAGAAAAATTCATTGAACTTAAATCCGCTCACGAAAAAGAAGTCAATGAACGCAACCGAAACCTAGTTGAACTTGAAAAGAAAGCTCAAGTTAAAGACAATCAACTCAACCAAAAATTAGAAAACTACAATCGCAAGGAAAAAGAATTAGATCAAAAAAATGCACACCTTGCCGCTCAAATTGAATCGGTTGAAAAGAAAAAAGAAGAATTAGAAAAACTTACAAAAAAACAAGTTCAACAATTAGAAACTATAGCAGGTTTAACAG
>DATCKI010000025.1:0-2414 GCA_036562365.1 Bacteroidia bacterium
GATAATAAATCGTCGTAAAATGCAGGTTTATGATACTTTACACTCATATCTAAAACTGGCATAATAATTCCACGATCTTCCAATTCTTTATACACTAAACCGATAGAACGCATACTCTCGACTCTACCAAACTCGTAGTAAGAGGCATAGTGACCATAATATAAATAGCCCATTTTATCAGTTTCACCGTAAAGTACGCGACGTTGTGTAGTAAATTCGAACATATCTATTGCTTAATAAACCGCAACAAATATGAGGAATTTGATTGAGATATAGACACAAAATATACGCCTTGGCTTAAATGAGAAACATCTACCAAGGCCTTATTACTTTGAGTCTGCTTTTGTGCCAGAACCTCAACACCAATCACATTAAAAACTCTAAAGCTAAAATCAGCAGTTTCAGCTAATTCAAAATTTAAAATATCCCTTGCCGGGTTTGGCCAAGCGCTAATCCACTTTGGACTCAATTCACTTTCAGTACTTAAATAGGCATTTGCTTCGTTATATGCAGCTAGGCCTTTAAATGTGGCAATCCATAGGTTCGAACTATCATCCATAGCAGTTTCATACACTCTATTACTTGGTAATCCACTACTAAACTGACGAAATACAGAATAGGTTGTATCGTTATAACGAATTAATCCACCTTTGTCGTCATCATTACTAGCAATCCATTTTACTCCGTTGTGGTCAACGTTTACATGACGAATATTACTAGTTTGGATTCCATTCATCATGCTTTCATCTAAGATCTGTACACTAGTAAAATTATATTTTAAAAGACTACTATCGTTGCGTTGAACCCCTATTCCCAACCAAACCAAATTTGCATCTTCTTTATAGATTGTTGCAATATTATTCAAAGGCATATTTGCGTTTAAGTTGTAAACGCGAGTCCAATTCGTATTATCAAAAATGAAAACTCCTTCGTTATAGGTTCCAATATATTTTTTTCCATCTTGATCTATGTGTATACATTGGGCTGCATCGAGAGGTAAACCTAGTGTAGATTCGGCGTATTGAGTCCAAGAACCATTATCGTACTTAAAAACTCCAGCACCTTGGGTTGTGAACCAAACTATATTTCCATCAAAAGCCAGATCGGTAACCGGAAAGGCTCCTAAAGGAGAATTTGCAGCTGTAAAATTGGTAAATGTATTATTATTGAAATAACCAACACTACCCGATTGAGTGGCGTACCAAGCTATATTATTAGGCGCTACTTTTACTCTACTAATCCAATTTGAAGCAATATTTGAATTTGAAGTAGTGTATACTTTCCAATCGATTAAATCCTCGAACGATGCTAAACCCATATTTGTACCAATCCAAACCTTATTATTTGCTCCAACCGAAACAGAAGTCACCAACGACGATGGCAAGGGTGAATTGGTACTATCATACACACCCCAACCATTAAATTGCGCATGGCTAATAAGATTGAGAAGTATAAAACAAATACTAAGGAATAGAGGTTTAATCATAATTCAAAGGTGAAAATTTTAAACCTAAGTTGCAAGTTTAGATCTTAAGTCGAAGCATGCCTCTTTCCTCTAAATCATATAAGTATATTTCATTCTCACGGGCAAAATCTCGCCAATTATTTCGTAAATAAACAGGGACATTTCCGTGCAAAACAATCATTTTGGGAGGATTAAATACAGATTCGGGAGGCTTAACTTTGCCACAAATATTCCATATATCTATACGCTTATTTTCTATACTTCTAAACAATCGAAAGTCTTCAATAAAAACCATAGAGCCATGCTTAGTGTCCATAAAATTTGAAGGAGGAATTGCATAAGACTTAGGACTTAGGAACTGCGCTCTTTTAAATGGTAAAACAGAAAAAGTCTTAGAATAATCGCTTACATTAATTGACTTTAATTCGAATGCTATGGCATTTTCTATGTATTCTACATAAGTGGATTTTTTGATTGAATAAAATACAATTTCTTGCAAGTCATTTCTCTTATTTAAATAATGAAAATGTACCGCAATAATCAGTAATAACAGAGCCGGTATAAATAGCAAAGGCCCCTTTTTAGTTGACAAAATAGAATAACTAATAATGGCTAGAACTATGTATGAAAGGAACATTTGAAGAGTAGTAAAAGAAATACCAGAAGAATACGAGTAAGGCAATTTTTGAAAATAAGTAGCAGAAACAACCATTGCCATTACCAGATGCTCGAAGGCCCACCCCAAGCTTGGACCAAGGATTGGAATATCGGCTAGGGCTAAATATATAAGACCTTCAATCAAGGTTAAACTGCTTAAAGGAACGGCGACTAAATTATTCAGCAGAAACCAATTGGGAAAAGATCCAAACATAGTTACGGAATAAAACATGGTAAAAACTTGAGCGATAATCGTAATTAACAAAAGTTCGTATATAGATCTTTTTAACCT
>DATCKI010000038.1:0-6907 GCA_036562365.1 Bacteroidia bacterium
ATTGGCGACGAAAATGCTTTAATTATGGACATCGGAGGTGGAAGCTGCGAATTTATCTATGCCAACCAACATATATTCCACCATGCTCAAAGTTTCGAAATTGGTGTAAGTCGCCTCTTCGACCGCTTTCCTATGAGCAACCCACCTAAACAAAAAGAAATAGACCAAGTTTATAACTACCTCGATAACATCCTGCAAGAACTTTATGCAAAAATTCCAGCTGATGGACCTAAAATTTTAATTGGAAGTAGCGGTACCTTCGATACCTTTAAAGATATGTACCTCGCCGCTCATCCTACTATTAGCCATTCTGCTAATTTCTTAGATATTAGTAAGGACGTCTACCAATCTATGTACCACCAAATCTGTGAATCTACCTTACAGGAAAGATTGCAAATCCCCGGCATGTCGGCATTTAGAGCCGAAATGATGGTGGCTAGCGTTATATCTGTTAAAACTATTATGAATCATTTTAACTTTCCATCTATACGAACTTGCGCATACTCTATGAAAGAAGGTATTCTGCAAAAGGTATGGAAAGATGCAATCTCTGAATAATTTATGGCAAAAGTTTTGATTATTGACGACGAAAGAGCTATTCGTCGAAGTATACGCGAAATTCTAGAATACGAAAAATACCAAGTTGAGGAAGCTGAAGATGGTATAAAAGGTCTCGATTTAGCAGAAAAAAACGAATTCGACCTTATCTTCTGCGATATTAAAATGCAACGCATGGACGGCATTGAAGTGCTCGACCAACTTATTGCTAAACAAATTGATACACCTATCATCATGATTAGCGGCCACGGTACCATTGAAACAGCTGTGGACTGCCTTAAAAAAGGTGCCTACGACTTCCTACCTAAACCTATCGACTTAAATAGATTATTGGTATCTGTTCGTAATGCATTAGATAAGAAAGATTTAGTTCAAGAAACTAAAGCACTTAAAAAGAAAATTTCGAAATCGGTAGGTACCGAAATTATTGGAGAAAGCGAAGCTATTTCTTATATCAAAGCTTTAATAGATAGGGTAGCTCCTACCGATGCTCGGGTATTAATTACCGGCGAAAATGGAACAGGTAAGGAGTTAGTTGCTAGATCTTTACACGAAAAAAGTAACCGATCGAACATGCCTTTATTGGAAGTTAACTGTGCGGCAATTCCATCCGAATTAATTGAAAGTGAATTATTTGGACACGAAAAAGGTTCTTTTACCTCTGCAATTAAACAACGTAAAGGTAAGTTTGAATTGGCTAATGGAGGTACTTTATTCCTTGATGAGATTGGAGATATGAGTCTTTCTGCTCAAGCCAAAGTTCTTCGTGCCCTACAAGAAAATAAAATTAGTCGAGTTGGTGGCGATGGCGATATCCAAGTTGATGTACGCATCGTTGCGGCTACAAATAAGAACTTGGAAGAAGAAATTGTTAAAGGTAACTTCCGTGAAGACTTATTCCACCGCCTAAATGTTATTCCTATTCGTGTTCCTGCCCTTAGAGAACGTAAATCTGACATTCCATTATTAGCCGAATTTTTCCTAAAGAAAATTCACGAAGAACAAAATATGCCTATCAAACCACTCGATGCTGGAGCTATAACAGCTCTACAAGAACTTGATTGGCCTGGAAATATTCGTGAGCTTAGAAATGTTATGGAACGTTTATTAATCCTTTGTAACGACAAAATAACAGAGGCTGATGTGCGTTTATATGCATTTCCATATGCTAAAAAATAATGCCCGATAAAGCTAGTCATATTCTCTTTTTACCACGCTGGTACCCGAATAAATTCGACCCTATGTTTGGTCTTTTTATTCAACACCATGCTAAAGTTGCTGCTCTAAACCACAATATTTCTGTGGTTTATGTGCATTTTTGCACCCAAGCAAAAGACATTGAGTTTCAGATAAATAATAACACTATACTCGAAATTTCAGTGTATATATTGCGTTCTTCTAATCCAATTATCAACCTCTTCAATTGGCTTAAAGCTTACCAAAAAGGTATTAAAAAGGCCATTGAATTGAACGGAAAAATAGACCTTACCCATGTACATATTTTAACTAGGCTAGGGCTAATTGCTTATTATTTGAATATATTCAAAGGTATTCCATATATAATAACTGAGCATTGGTCTAGATATCAAGAAGGACGCGATTTCAAAGGTTTTCTTAGAAAATTAGCTACAAAATTGGTAGCCAAAAAAGCAAAAGGCCTCACAACTCCTTCTCGCCATTTACAAAGCGCCATGCTTAAACATGGTATTAAAGCAAATTATAGCGTGCTTTCCAATACGGTTTCTGAACAACTCTTCTATCCTGAAATCCATGAGGCTAATCCAGTTTTCCAAATTTTACATATAAGTTGTTTCGAGGAAGCATCGAAAAACATGAGTGGTATTTTAAAAGCCATGCAAGAACTAAAAAAACATGCAAAATTTAAATTAAGCATGATTGGTACAGGCATCGATTTTATAGCTACCCTTAAACTTGCCAAACAATTTGATGTTTTAGATGTGGTAGAATTCCCTGGCCTACTTCAAGGCGAAGAACTAGCAAGTAGAGTAAGAAAAGCCGATTTACTTATCATGTTTAGTAATTACGAAAACATGCCAGTGGTAATTAGCGAAGCTTTGTGTTGTGGAATACCAGTAGTAAGTAGCAATGTAGGTGGAATTAAAGAAATCTTACATCCAGATTTCGGAATTTTAGTTCCTAAAAACGATCAAAATGCGTTTGTACAGGCCATCTTACAAGTTATGAAGAATCCCGATTTCTATCAAAAAGACAAAATAGCTAGCATGGCTTCAAATATTTGGCACGAAAAAGCAGTATCTGAACAATTAGAAAATCTGTATGCACATGCCCTCAAATAAGAAGTACATACTATTGCTAAATTCTCTCTCCTTGCAAGTTTGGCAAAGAGATGCCCTTCAAATTCTTAACCAAGAAGAATTGGCCAAACCCGTGCTTATTATTGTAAATAATAATTCTAGCCTTAAACCTTCTTTCTTTCAAAAAATAAAACAATATCCATTTAAAAATTTCTTATTCCGATTTTGGAAAAGATACTTTTTGAATGTTCCAGCTCAAGAAATTGTACCTCTACCCGATTTTCTTAAAAATACACCTGTTGAATATGTTGAAACTATTTCTATAGGAAAGCATAAAGAAAAGTTTCCAGATGCAGCTTTAGATATAATGAATAAGGCTCAAGCCGATTTTATAATTCGCTTCGGGTTCAATATTCTTACTGGTGATGTTTTACATATTTGTAAAGGGGGAATTTTATCATACCACCATGGCCACGAAAAGAACTATAGAGGTGGCCCTCCTGGATTTTGGGAAATAGTAAACAGAGAAAATACCACTTCAGTTGTATTGCAAAGATTGGGGGAAAAACTTGATGCAGGAACTATCCTTGCCAAACGAAGTTTGCTTAGTATTAAACACTCCTATTCTGCCCAACTCCATAGATTATTGATGGAGTCGACCGATATGATAGCTCAAGTCTTGCGTAAAGAAAATAGTGGGTATTTACCTTCAGACTTACAACCTATTAATACTTATCCGAATAACTTTCAATTTCTAAAATACCTATACTACAGTAATGCAGAAAAGATAAAAATTCGCTACCAACAAATCTTCAAAAAAGAAAAATGGAATTTTGCATTAGCTAAATTAAATGGTTTAGATATAAAACCTATTTCAGGACCATTGTTCCCAGATAAAGCGGGAGAATATGCTGCCGATTGTTTTATTTGGACTAAGAATAATAAAACCTTTGTGGTTTATGAACATTATGACTATACCCGCAAAAAAGGTTCTATACATCTAAGCGAAGTTTCGGATAATAAACTCATTAATACTAAAGTATTACTCCAAAATGAAACACATTTTGCATATCCATTTTTATTCGAACATGAAAACAAATTATATCTAGCACCAGAAAATTTAGAATCTGGAAAATGGAATGCCTATGAATTAAACTTAGAAACTGGCAAAGTTTCGAACCCTATTACCCTTATAAATGAACCATTGGTTGATGCGAGTATCTTAGAACATGAAAACAAATACTATGTATTTGCAGGACTTCCTAAACAAGCCAATGAAGCTTTACATATTTGGTATAGCGATAGTATTTGGGGCCCATATCAAAAACACCCTTTATGTCCAGTTGTTTACAATCCTTCTTCAGCCAGAATGGGAGGAAATTTTGTACATCTTAATGGAGAAATTTTCAGACCTGCACAAAAAAGTGATATACACTATGGAGAAGCTATAGTTTGGAAAAAAATTAAAAAGTTAAGCAACACACAATTTGAAGAAGAAGAATTCAATACACAATACAATACCTTTTTCAAAGAATTTGATGCTGGAATGCATACTGTAAGTCATCACAAACAAATCTGTGTTATCGACTTTAAAAAACATCAATCCGATAAAAAATCAATAGTTTCGCACTTCTCAAAGTAAACCATGTCGTTTAAAAGTAACATAGGTAATACCCTCATCAGCAAAGTTGTTACGGCTTTCTTTTCATTAGGAAGTTCGGTATTATTGTCGCGTTACCTTGGACGAGAACCTATGGGCGACATTGCCCTTGTGGTAATGGGTGTAACCATTTCCCTTATTTTTAGTGGGGTTTGGGCAGGTCCAGTATTAACCTATTATGCTTCCAGAAAACACAAAAGCGGTTTAATGATTCCTGCTTATATTTCTGGAATAATATTTTCCCTAATAGTTCCTATTATACTTGGACTTTTCAATTTACTAAAAGCCGAATTAATTCCATACACCATACTTATTTGTGCCTGTCAGAATATTCATGGTGCTCATTTAAGTTATTTATTAGGAATAGAAAAAGTAAAAGCACATAATCAATCTGCCTTATTACAAGTTATCATAGTTTTCTGTGGACTAGGAATAAGTATTTTAACCCAAACCCATAGCCTGGAATTTTACTTATTAATAGTTGCCTTTTCCTTTTTTATTGCCGCAGTTATTTCAGCATTTTATATGCAGAGTAACATCGAGAAAAATGATACCATTTTGCGTACCTCAATTGAAACGGCCCGTTATTCAGGCTCTATGCAAATGGCAACCCTTTTCCATTTCTTTAATTACAGAATTAGTTATTATTTCATCGACAGCTTATTGGGTACAGCTACCTTAGGTTTATTTTCATTAGCCATGCAAATTATGGAAGGAGTACTTCTTTTAAGCCGAAGCATAGCAACCGTATTGTTTAGTCGTGTTTCAGCATCTCAAAATGCCGATGAAAAGATTCATAAAACAATTCTAAGTTTCAAATTAGCTATGCTAAGCACCTTGGCTTGTATAATAGTGTTATTCTTAATTCCTGCTGAAGTATTCACTATGTTATTTGGTCCAGAATTCGCAGGCCTCAAAAACGTATTTTACCATGTAAGTGCTGGTATTTTGCTATTATCTGGATTAAACATATTAAGTAGTTTCTTCTCTGGCGATTATAAAGCTTCGGTAAATTTATATACCAGTTTAATTGGACTGATAGCTATACTCGTATTTTGTTGGCCTATGACCAAATATTTCGACTTAGCTGGAGCTGGATGGGCTAATGCCATTTCGTTTGGTAGCGGATTAGGATTAGCCATTTATATACTTGTGAAAAATTATCCAGTTGGATTAAACGATTTACTCCCTAAAAAGCACGAGTTTGAGGCACTTAAGAAATTTATTTCTCGAAAATAAGCGCTAGAACTCTATTATTCAAAACAGACAATTAGTAACATTGTTCGCCTTTTCACGTCTGATAGGCAAACAAAACAATATGAAAATAGGAATTAGTGCCCTTTCTTTTTATATACCCAACACATACCTACCCATAGAAGTTCTCTCGCAAAAACGTAATATAGATCCAGATAAACTAAAAGCCGGTTTAGGTCTTTATAAAATGGCTATGCCATTAAAAGGCGAAGATGCGGCTACTATGGCTGCTGAAGCGCTTTGGAAATTATTAAAAGCCGAAAACCTACACCCTGCAGATATTTCAAAAGTTTACTTAGGTACCGAAAGCGCCTTTGATGGAGCTAAACCTACTATGACATATGCCATTGATATGGTTGAAAAAGCTGGAGAAACAATCTGGGGTAAACGCTCATTCAAAAATTGCGATGTGGTCGACTTAACCTTTGCTTGTATTGGAGCTACAGATGCCTTACAAACTTGCGTCGATTATATCAAACTTCACCCAAATGAAAAAGCTATTGTAATCGCATCCGATATTGCTAAATACGATCTAAACTCAAGCGGAGAATATACCCAAGGAGCTGGCGCCGTGGCTGCTCTAATTACTGCAGACCCACAAATCATAGCGCTCGACTCTGAATGGGGAGTAGGAATGGAATCGGTACACGATTTCTTCAAACCTAAACGTAAAATTCCTAAATCAGCCTTAGCTGAATTTTTCAATACTAGTCTTTCTGAAGAAAATCCAAGTCTGTTTGGTGTCGATGAATCTGAATTCGAGATTTCTAAAGAAAGTCCAATGTTCGACGGCCAATATTCTAACCAATGTTATAGCGATAGAATGCAAGAAGCCTACGAGCACTTCGTAAAAAAGAATAATACGAATCCTCTTGCAATTGAAGAGTGGGCTGGAATTATTTTCCATTTACCTTATGCTTTCCATGGAAAAAGAGTATTTGTTGACTTATTAGTTAACGAATATGTAAAAAACGGAAAAGTCAATATTTTAGAAGAAGCAATGGGTGAGACATTCCCTGATAATAAAGAGGCACAAAAAGATTTTATAAAGAGGTTTTCCAAATCTGAATATTATAAGAATATTCTAAAAGAAAAATTAGAATCAGGATGTAAAGCGAGTAGTGATATTGGAAATATGTATACAGCTTCCATATTTATG
>DATCKI010000077.1:0-13766 GCA_036562365.1 Bacteroidia bacterium
TATAACCCTATGAAAAACATTATAAAAATTTGTACAGTGGTTCTTCTACTGTGCCTCCCATTTAGTGTGCTTTCTCAAATTGTTATTTATAAAAAAGACAATGCGAAAATATTTGCAGATAGGTACGAGGTACGATCAAACAATATTATTTATTGGAAAGGAAAGTCTCAGAAACAATCTATGATCTCGAAAGAAGATGTAGTTAAAATTGCCTTTTTTAAACAGAATAAATATAAAGAAGAGATATTTGATGATAATTTAGCTTACAGTGGCAAATTACCTATTTCCATTGGTAAAGGTACCTATACCACCTATATCTACGACGCAATTGCACCTTCTGCTTTAACTAATGCTGGCGCACAAGTCGACGATATTATTACTCATATTGATGGAATTCCTATTGGACAAGAGTTCGACGATTTTACATACGGAAATAAAGGTGGAACCGTAACGCTTACCTTAAAACGTAACAACAAAACCGTTAACGCTACCTTTTATTTTTACAAATACAATGCTTGGGAGAGTTTCGAAAAAACCTTAGAAACCGGAAAAATTACCGATGTAATTGAATATACCGAAACTCCACCAAGTGGTGTAAGCAAAAACAATAAAGCAAATAATTCTTTTGGATACTTTGCCGAACCAGATTATAGTGGATTCACCTTGGCTTTTACATACGGCGTAGGAGGCTCATCTTTTAAAGGTAAAGAACCTTTGAAGTTTGTATATGAATTCGAATTAGGTTATACCAATCCATACAACAATAATTTTAATGGTATCAAAGTTGGGATTCACGAATACCGCAAACATTTTACTGGAGTTAAAAACAACCGCGAAAAAATGTATGCTTTCAATTACCGCTATTTATACTATGCTGGTAAACAAGTTAGAACTGGTTTTAATGTTGGTTTCGATATTGGACTCATTTATGTTCCTAATTCCAACGGTTTCTTCTGGCAACCAGGTTTTATAGCGGGATACGACTTCAGAATTTACAAGCATATTCGTCTGGGTTTAATCGGAGAAGTATATCTATTACCAACATATCGTTTTTCTAATCTTGCCGTGGGCGGATATGGAGGAATTAAACTCACTGGTTTATTTTAAAAACATCCTACTTCACACATATACTGCTAATTGTAACCTATTCAATTAGCAGTTTTTTTTTTAAAAAAACGCCTCAATTTTAAATTGAGGCGTTTGAAATATGCTGTTAATTCAGATTAGTCCATATTACTAAAATTAAGTTCTGGAGCTTCTTCAGTTCCAGGTTTAGCTTTAAAGTAAGGCTTGCTTTTAAACCCGAAAATACCAGCTACTATATTTGCCGGGAATTTACGGATATATGTATTGTAATCTTGCACAGTTTGGTTGAAACGCATACGTTCTGTAGCAATACGATTTTCGGTTCCAGCTAATTCGTCCATTAAGCTAGTATATCCTTGGATACTTTGTAACTGCGGATAATTTTCAGTAATCATTAATAAACGACCAAGAGCCTGACTTAATTCACCTTGAGCGGCGTCGAATTTATCGAGTTCTTCTTGAGATAAATTTTTAGGGTCTATAGTAACTTGAGTAGCTTTAGAACGTGCATTTACTACACCTTCTAAGATATCTTGTTCTCTAATAGCTGCCGATTCAACAGTTTTAACCAAGTTTGGAATAAGATCTGCTCTTCTTTGGTATTGGTTTTCTACTTGTGCCCATGCGCCTTCAATTGCTTCTTCTTTCTGAACCATACTGTTATATCCACAAGATGGTAACAACAAGGTAATTCCTAAAAATACACTAAACGCTAGTAAAATTTTCTTTGCTTTCATTTTTTTACAATATGTTTTTAGTAAATGTATACGTAAAACCGAAAGTAAAGTTAAGGTATTTTCTTCTAAAATCGACGTATAACACATTTTAAGCAACCAATGAGCTAATTATAACTGCAAAATGATAGGACTGCACGAAAAATATTACTTTTGCAGCGATTAGGGTTCATGAAAGTATATAGAGATTTACAAGAATTTAAGCGCTTACCTAAAGCAATTGTAACTACAGGCACCTTCGATGGCGTGCACTGCGGACATAAAACTATACTCAATAGATTAAAATCTATTGCCGAAAACGAAGGAGGCGAAACAGTACTCATTACTTTCGACCCACATCCACGTTTGGTTATAAATCCACAAGCTAATACCGACTTAAAACTACTTACTACAACCGATGAAAAAATTGAATTGCTGAAACAAGAAGGCATTCAACATTTAATTATAATTCCATTCACCAAAGAATTTGCCCAAACTAGCGGAGAATCGTACATCAAAGACATCTTAGTTAATACAATTGGGGTAAAAAAACTGGTTATTGGATACGACCATCGCTTTGGAAAAGGTAGAGGTGGAAGTTTTAAAGAATTGGTTGAATTAGCACCAGAATTTGGCTTTGAAGTGGAAGAAATTCCGGCCGTTGAAATAGACGACTCGGCCGTTAGTTCTACTAAAATCCGTAAAGCTATTGCCTCTGGAAATATTCTAGATGCTAACGAAAAACTAGGATACCACTATGCTTTAACCGGAAATGTGGTGAAAGGACATCAATTAGGACGAACTATTCAATTCCCTACCGCTAATATTGAACCTGCAGAACCCCTAAAAATAGTACCAGCAATTGGGGTGTATGCCGCTATGGTCGATTTTGAAGGAAATAGCTATAAAGCAATGATTAATATCGGTAATAGACCAACTTTTGGAGGTGATATTACCAAAATTGAAGCACATATTATTAACTTTGAAGGAGATTTATATAATAAATCTATTACCTTACGTTTTATAGCACGTATACGCGACGAAATAAAATTTGGATCTGCAGATGAACTTAAACAGCAACTACATAAAGATAAAGAAAGCACTCTTCGTATCCTTAATGATACTATTTAGTGCCTTCTTTTCTCCCCTCTCAAGTTTTTCACAGTCTTGGCAAGACGTACCTGTCTATACCGATATTAAAGAGGCTATGAAAAGCCCAAATTCTGTTAAACGTATCGACCTCTCTAAACAAAAACTTACCAAAATTCCTCCTGAGGTTTTTACCGAATTCCCTAATCTATACGAATTAGTTTTATCTAAAAATAAACTTACCAAAATCCCTCTTGAAATTGGGGAACTTAAAAACCTTCGTATCCTTAAATTGGACCGAAATAAAATTGAAGAATTACCTGAAACCATAGGTAAACTCAATAAATTGGAAGTTTTAGATGTAAATCGAACCGAAATATACCGACTCCCTGAATCTATTGGGAACTGCTCTTCTTTAGAACATATTATTGCTTGGGATACTAATTTATTTACTCTCCCTCGTTCGCTAAAAAAATGCACGCAATTAAAGATGGTTAATTTACGTAACATCCAATTTAGTGAGTCTACAAAAGAAGAACTTAAAGCAATGCTCCCAGGGGTAATTATTGAATTCTCAGAAAGTTGCAATTGCGGTCCTAATCCTTAATTAGCTTTTAATCTTATTATAACTCCACCATTTGCATGTATTCCCGCCATTGGGAACACGTAATTCACATCTGTTCTTACTCCTCCCCAATAATAACCATAGGTATATCCGTTCGGAGTATAACGCATATTACTGAAATTATACACATTAACAAAGAAACTGAAATTAGCCCATTGCCATGGTTCTAAATCATATCTTATTCTAAAATCTGCCGTAAAAAATCCTGGTAAACTTCTGTCTTTGTTTTGTGTATTATCTAAATATTGTCTACTCACACCTTTCCCAATTAAATCGAAGTGTAAACCTTTAACAGGATTGATGCTTAATGTTACACCACCAATAATGTTTGGAGAAAAGGCTATGTCGGTATTAGTATATACTTGTTCTTTTTGAATGCCTAAATCATAATCGTCGATATACTCTGTAAATTCTTTGATTTTATTATAGCTATAAGACAAGTTTCCACCTAAACTCACCATTTTATGAATTTTCCAAGTTCCGCTAAACTCTAAACCTGTTCTAAAACTCACAGGCACATTCACACGCGTATAAGCTCCCACATCATTAATCTTACCAGTTTGAATTAATTGGTTAGAATAATGCATGTAGTATGCATTCCATTGCATCGCGAATTTGGAAGTCTTAAATTCGTATCCTAACTCTACATCATACAAGGTTTCTGGTTTAGGTACGGTGGTTGTTCCAGCCTCTAAGTCGTCGCGGTTCGGTTCTTTATTCCCCATAGCAAACGATGCAAATAAGGCATTTTTGTTATTAATTTGGAATAATGTTCCCACTTTAGGATTTACAAAATGCCATACAAAATCACCACTTAAAGTTGGATTATTCCTAAAGCCATGTACTTTATAATTCACATAACGATATTGTAAATCTCCATATAAATACCATTTCTTAGCAACTTGATAATTCAATTTTGCATATACATTAGCTTCGTTTTTAAAGGCTGGGAAATTATAAAAACGCACACTAGGTTCAACTAAACCATTCGATGCCCAAATCACATCTCCATAATGCCTTCCATCATACGCAAACCATGAAACCCCACCTTTAACATCCCATTTATCTTTCTTATATTGTATAGAACCTAAGGCTCCATAAAAGAAGTTGTTTAGATGCAATTGACGAATTAAATCAGTTCTTTCAAAAGTATCTGTACCATGAATCATCGGATTCATATTGTAACTGCTATATTTCACATCGCCTTTGTACTGCTCATAATACCCCTTACCTCTCGTTAAAAATCCTGTTAATTGAAGGGTTAAATAATTCGATGCTTTATGAGTTACAAATAATCGGTAATAATCTTGTCTATAATTATCGGTTTCGTTATGATACGGGGTGCCTGGTTTCTCTGTTCCTGACTCGTTATAAGTTGGTAAAGAATCTGCTAATTCCTGAGGCACACCATTCCACGCTTGATAGGTTTTTTCTTGCCCTGTAAATGCATTAAAACGTACAGTAGTTTTCTTTCCCCAATAGGTTAATGACCCATTTAAAGAATAAAGGTCTGAAAAAGCTCGGTCTATATAACCATCTGAATGAGTTTTTGACCCTTGAACATCTATGGTAAAATGCTTAGCAATTAACCCAGAGCCCGCTTTTAGAGAAGTTTTATAGGTATTGAAACTACCATACGAAGCCATTAATTCGGCATATGGTTTAGCTTCATAATTATGAGTATTTACATTAATACTTGCTCCAAACGAACCACTCCCCATAGTGGATGCTCCCACTCCACGCTGAATTTGAATATTTTGTGCAGCGCCTGCAATATCAGGTGTATTCACCCAGAATACAGATTGAGATTCAGCATCGTTTACAGGAATACCATCAAAGGTTACATTGATACGAGTGATATCGCTACCACGTATTCTAAGTCCAGTATACCCTACACCATTTCCAGCGTCGGAATAAACTACCGTTCCTGGGGTTTGATCGAGGAGTATAGGTAAATCTTTACCTGAATTTAGCTTAGATATTTCATCTTTTTGCATCATAGTTTTAGCAAAAGGATCATGCTCACCAGCACGTACAGGTAAAAGAATTTCAACTTTTCTTAATTGATAAGCGTTATAAGTAAGGAAAATATCTTTTGAAATATTAGGTTTTAAAATCACTCTTTGTGGCATATATCCAAGTGCCGAGCATTCAATCTCGACCGAATCGAGCAAAGAGCTAAATTGGAAAGTCCCGTCTGACTGAGAACTAATTCCCTTTGATTCTGAGACGATAAGAATGTTTGCAGAAGGGAGTACTTCGTTATTTTTCTGATCTAAAATTCTACCCAAAAAAATGTTTTGAGCAACGCAAAGTTGTACAAATAGTGTACAAACAGCCAAGAAAACAAATTTTTTCATGTTCCTGTCTTTTTTTAAGTTAATAAATAAAAGTTGACAGGAAGCCTAAAGAGTATTCCTGCCATTCCTACGGCGGCATTATCCGCATCAGGTTTTACGGGTGTAATCTCAGCTTTTTACAGCACCCCGTGGCAGCACGACAATTTTGTCGTAAAGCATGGCAAAGGTAAAATGAAATTTACCAAACCAACAAATATTTTCAAAACTTTATTCCATTTAAACTATTTCACTCAGTATAGATCACACTTTATCTTTGTGCTGTTCTAACTAAATAAATGCCTACAAAAAAGAAGATCAAATTAGGCAACCAAGCAGCTAAAAATGGAGATAAACTTCCATTCACGGCATAAGTCACTGCAACCTTATCGAAGAAGATATAAGTAAATCCTAAACATATACCTAAGGCAATATTAAGTCCAATTCCACCACGCACTTTTCTTCCCGCCAGAGGCACTGCAATTAAGGTTAGGATGATAGTAGAAAAAGGAGTACTCCAACGTTTGAATTTTTCAATCATTAAAGTATCAATATAACTACTTCCAGAAGCTCTTTCCGACTCAATAAAATCATTCAATTCAAAGTAATCCATCGTTTCAATATTTCTATTTACTGTTTGGAAAATTTCTGGAGTAAAAGTAAGTGTAGTATCTGTTTGAGAGCCGAGTTTTAATTTAACGCCATCAGGTGTTTTATAGCGAGTCATATAATCAACCAAAGTCCATTTTTGGTGTATAGTATCATAAAGAACCGATTGAGCCATCATTTTGTACTCCATTTCCATTCCATTAAACTTTTCTATAGAAAGTTTTTGGCCATTGTACGACTCATTATTCCAATATTCGATATACAAAAATGTTCCTTCCCCCAGTTGTCGGTGTAGGTTACGCGGATTATACTGTCCATGTCCGAAATATTCTCTTTCGAAGCCATTTTTCTTTTTATTCGATGAAGGCACTATAAAATTTCCAACCACTGCCAAGAAGCAGGCTACAAAAACTGCTGAGCCTAAAAAGGGGGCTAAGAGTCGTCTATAACTTACTCCAGATGCTAAAATGGCAATAATTTCGCTACGCGAAGCCATACGTGAGGTGAAATAAATTACCGAAATAAATGCGAATAAAGGAGCAAATAAAGAAGCGAAATAAGGAATAAAATTGGCATAATAGACCAATACTATTTCGTTCAAAGGCGGCACTTTACCTCTTCTACCAAGAAAATCGTCAATTTTTTCGGATACGTCGAATACAATAGCAATGGCAATAATTAAAGCCAAGCTCACAAAAAATGTAACTAAATATTTACGCCCTATATAAAGGTCAATTTTCTTCATCTAGTGCACAAAGTAACAAAATCTATAGGTATAACGAAGATATTTGCCCTAAATTTAAATTTGCTTTCTTTTTAGCTATCTAAATGCGTAAAATTGCAGTATGGAATTTCCTTATCCATATTACTTCGAAGCCAGAACATATAACTCATCAGGTAAAGTTGATCCTTACCATACTTTAGACCGTTTTTGGGCATATGCGTACCAACCTAATACACATATAAAAAGCTATAATGAACTTAGAAAACAAGGAAATGCTAAATTATTGGTAGGTTATCTTTCTTATGAAAGTAACAGAAGTCTTGAGAAATTAAGTCATACCAACAGAGAACTAGAATTCCCAGAAATAGATTTTTTTGAGCCCGAATCATACCAATTTGAAGCTTCAGAATTTCAAGAAGACGATATTAATTTTGAGGTAAATTGGCTAGAAATTCCTAAACCAGACTTCAACAAAAAAGAATATTTACAAACGGTAAAAGTACTTAAAGCTCATCTCCAAGCAGGAGATATTTACGAAATTACCTTTTGCATTCAATTAATAGGAAAAATTGAAATAGATAAGCCTTATGCTTTCTTCAATCACCTTTGTAAGGTTAATCCCAATCCTTTTGCAGCTTTAGTTAAAAGTGGCGATGTATGGATTATTTCTGCAAGTCCAGAACGTTATATTGTTAAACGCGACGATATTTTAGCTTCTCAACCAATTAAAGGCACTGCCGGAAGAGACGCAAATCCAAAATTAGATGCGGAACTAAAAAACAATCTACATAAATCTGAAAAAGAAAGAGCAGAAAATGTCATGATTGTTGATTTAGTGCGTAACGACCTTTCTAGAATTGCAGAAAAAGGAAGTGTACATGTTCCTGAATTATTTGGAGTACATAGCTTTCCGAGTGTGCATCAACTAATTTCAACTATTGAATGTAAGGTAAAACCTGAATTAGAAGCATACGATATATTCAAAGCAAGTTTTCCTCCAGGAAGCATGACGGGTGCTCCTAAAATTAGTGCAATGAACCTTATTAACCAATACGAAAGAAATAATAGAGGTCCATACAGCGGAAGCATTGGTTATATAATGCCAAATGGAGATATGGATTTTAACGTTGTGATTCGCTCTATTATTTATAACGAAAAAACAGGAGAAATTCGTATACCCATTGGTGGGGCTATAACTATAAAAAGCGACCCAGAACAAGAATATAACGAATGTAAAATTAAAGCGTTAGCTTCGCTAAAAGCTTTACATTTGAACTTAGAAGATATTAAATGGGAATGAGCTTAAGCCTACATATACCAAGTAATTTTAATCGTGATAATGATACTATCCTCGTTGCACTAAGCGGTGGAGCCGATAGTACTGCATTGCTACATGCCTTGTTTACGCAAGGTTTTAAAGTTACGGCTGCTCATGTAAATTACGGTTTACGAGGAAAAGAAAGCGATGGCGACGAAAATTTTTGCGCTGAGCTATGCAAAAAAATGGGAGTGGTTTTATTTACGAAAAAGGCAGAACCTATCTCTAAAAACGATAATATCCAATTAAAAGCTAGAGAAATTCGTTACAATTTCTTCCAAGAATTATGTGCGAATCATGCTATTAAATACATAGCTACTGCGCATAATAGCAACGATAGATTCGAAACTTTATTAATGAATATCTCGAAAGGAAGTGGTCCTTGGGGCTTCCTTGGAATTCCTTTTCAAAATGGTAATATTATTCGTCCTATTCTACATCATACTCGTGCTAAAATTGAAGAGTATTGCCAGGAAAATAATTTAAATTTTAGAATAGACTCTTCGAATTTATCGGATAAATATAGTAGAAACAAAATCAGGCATCATATTAATCCTGAATTCGAAGACCTTCACCCACATGCTTTTGATAACTATACGAAGTCTACTCAGAATCTTAGTGAAGTTCTACATTTTTTCAAAACTGAATTTGAGAATTTCAAACTAAATTCAATCAAAAATCAAGTAGGAATTTCAAAAGTCGATTTAAATTCAAATCCACTATTTATTAAAACTTGGTTATCTGAATTAGGGTTTGAATCGAAGGTTATAGAACAAGTTTTAACAGACGAACATCCGCAAATTGAGTGGCATTCTAGTAAGGGTCGACTTCTCAAATACCGTGGATTTTACCATTTCAAACCGAATCATATTGAAATTAAATCTGAAGATTTAATAATTTCTAAAGAAGGATTATATCAATTCCAGGATTTTAGTATACAAATAAACACGATTAAAAACTTATATAATGAAGATTTGAAATGCAATAATACTTTATTTGCAAAAGCTGAATTATTAAGTGCCCCCATACGTATACGAAAAGTAAAAACTGGAGATCATATGAGTGTTTATGGGTTACATGGCAGAAAGAAAATTAGTGATATTCTTACCGATCTTCATATCAATAGATTTGAAAAAGAAAGCGCCTTTGTTTTAGAAGACAAAGACGCTGAAATAATTTGGCTTTGCGGCTACAAAAGAAGTGCAAAGTATTTAGTCTCTGATAAGGATACAGAGATTTTAAAAATTCGAATTACTTATAACGAATCCATTTAACTATATCCTTCAATTTTGGTTTTTTTCCATAACTTAGAATTCCTACACGATAAATTCTAGCGGCTAACCAAGTAATTCCAATAAATGATATAATTAGAATAATTATAGATGGGATAAATTCTGTCCAAATTCCTACTCCATGTGGCAAACGAACCATCATGACTACAGGAGATGTAAATGGAATGAAAGAGAATATTTTACCAGCCACAGAACTTGGATTCATTAAAACTATGATAGCTGCTACATAAGCCAGCATTAAAGGCAAAGTAACTGGCATCATGAATTGCTGTGTATCACTTTCACTATCAATCATAGCTCCAATAGCTGCAAATAGGGCTCCATAAAGCGCAAAACCAAGCACAAAGAATAAAATAAAGGCTAAGCCCATTAATGCAAAATTGGTTCCAGCTAATATATCGGCAAGTGCAGTAAGATTTACCGTATCTTCCGACATATTATTTACATTATACTGCTCTAATTCTAACAATTTCTGCGAAATTTCTGCTGGATCTGCAAATCCTAAGAAGGCAACAGAAATTATTTGTAAGAGCACCGCACTCATACCCGTCCATACAACAAATTGCGTTAATCCAACTGCCCCAATACCAATTACTTTACCCATCATAAGGTGGAATGGACGTACCGAAGAAACCATAACCTCTATGATACGATTTGTTTTTTCTTCTTGTACACCACGTAATACTTGCACACCATAAAGCATGATGAATAAGTAAATAAGTATACTAGCTATAAATGCCACATAACCTTGCACATCGGTATCTTTAGCGCCTAATTCTTTGATAGGTTGAAGATGAACAAATACTTGAGAACGAATTTTAGTATATTCATCTTTATCGATATCGCTAATTGAAAGCTTATATTGTTCTACAACCCGAGTAAGAGCCCATTCTATATCGCGAACTATGGATTGAGGAGGTTTTTGCCCTCCATACATTAAATTAATTCCATTTTTCACATTAAGTGGGTCTGGATTAATGTAGAGCACCGCGTCCCAATCGCCGTCTTTTCCAGCTCTTTCTTGTGCTTTAAAATAATCCGACTCGGTAGTAACAAAAGTTAAATTTGTATTTCTGTTTTCGCGAATCAATTTAGAAGCAATATTCAATTCGCTATGATCCACTATATTAACAGTCATGCTGGGTGTACCTTCCGATACCACCAATGCAATAATACCTCCATAGACCAAAGCAACTAAAAGAGGTCCGAGCAAAGTAAGAATGATAAAGCTACGTTTACGTACTCTACTAAAATATTCTCTTTGAATAACCAACCACAACGTCTTCATACTTATTCTGTAAATTCAGCATTAACATTAGAAACTTTACCACCCACCACTTGCACAAAGATTTGATGCATAGAGGGGATATTTTCTGACACTCCAATAATTTCAACGGCTTGAATTAAATTCCCAAGCACATTATTTAAAGTTTGCCCAGGCAATAACTCTAACAAAGCGGTATGTATATCGCCTTGATCTTCTTTGGAAACAAGTTTAGCACTTGTCCACAAAGCATTGGTAAAATTCACCCAATTGCCTTTAAAGCTCACTTTCCACGTACCCGAGAAGAAACTTCTTTTTACTTCTCTAACATTTCCATTTAAAAGCAATTCCCCTTTATTAAGCAATGCCATATCGGTACAAAGTTCTTCAACAGAACTCATATTATGTGTACTTAACATTATTGTTGTACCTTTTTTAGACAATTCAATAATTTCATTTTTAATCACCTCTGCATTAATTGGGTCGAAACCACTAAAAGGCTCATCCAAAATTAAAAACTCAGGTTCATGAATTACCGAGGCTATGAATTGAATTTTTTGCTGCATACCCTTCGAAAGGTTTTCAATTTCTTTCCCTTTCCAGTTATACAACTCAAGTTTTTTCAACCAAAAATCAACTCTTTTTTGCGCTTCTTTTTTTTGTAAGCCACGTAAGCGAGCAAAATAAACAAGCTGATCGCCTACTTTCATTTTCTTATATAAACCTCTTTCTTCTGGTAAATATCCAATAGTTGAGGTAAAACCTGGACGAATTAATTCGTTTCTATAGGTACATTCGCCCGCATCAGGAACAGTAATTCCGGTAAGAATACGGATTAATGAGGTTTTTCCACTACCATTTGGCCCTAATAATCCAAAAATAGAAGCTTCTGGCACTTCAAAACTTACTCCTTTTAAGGCCTTATGTCCAGAATAATTCTTCTCTACATTCGAAATTCCAACTAACTTACTCATTACTTTTCTCCTTCTGTTTCAATAGGATTTTCAGGTACAATAACAAATACATCTTCGTTATCTTTCTTCATCAAATATTTCTCACGAGCTAATTTTTCCATAGCCTTTTTGCTACCTTTCAGTTCTTCTAATTTCTCACTAGCTGCTTTTATTTCACGCGAATAAAATAATGTATCGTTTTCTAACGCTTTCAGTTCATTATCTAACTTTTGTTGATAGAAATAGCTTTGTTTATCGAAAAACATCATCCACACCAAAAAACTACTTAATGTTATGATGTATTTATAATTCCAAAATACAGAAAATATACGCGTTATATTCTTAATCATACTACAAAATAAAAACTATATGCTCTGGATTATACCCATAGTGGCACTTATTTGTTAACGAAAATCTGTGAATTTAATTTAGCTGATCTCCACGCAAGAATCTATATCTTTTACGTGCTTCCGAAACAAATAGGCTATCCTTATGCTCTAAAACGATTTTCTCGTAAAGCTCCATCGCTTTATTCGGGTTTTGAAGCTTATATTGATACAAATCTGCCGCCATAAATAGGGCATCATCATTCAAAACTTCGTAAGGAAATTGGGTCCAAACTTTTTCTAATTCAATAACTGCTTGGCTATAATTTCCCAATTTGCTTAAAATTTGTGCTTTTCTATATAAAACTTCATCACCAATATTATGTTGCGGATAGAAATACAATAGAGTGTCTAATATCTCAAGCGCTTTTTGATTTTGATTTTGATAAAATGCTAAATCGGCTTTAGAGAAAAACTGCAATGGGGCACGAATACTATCACGTCCTAAATTATCTGTAATTAAATGCGATAACCACATTGCATCGTTCGAAAACAATTTGGTAGTACTTGCCTTCAGAACCTTCATTTGGTCGTGCGCAAATTCAAATTCTTCTCTAAAATACGATAAACGAGCCGCTCTAAATTTGGCTTCTTGTCCTTGTATATCGTTTTTAAATTCCTTTTCAACCTGGCCATACAATAAAGTTGGTTCCCACATATCCCCCATAAAGATGAGTATATCGGCCTTTTTCATTTTAGCTTCAGCTTTAGCAGAACGAGTAATACTTGCATTTTCTAAAACTTTATCGACCCAATTTAATCCTAACTCTGGCTCATTTAAATAAAACGTCAATAAATCAGCATAATCAACCACCAGAATGGCAGTTGAATTTGTAACACCTAATTCATCTATAGTAGATTTATATAATTGTGCCAATTTTTGAATTTCTTCTTTAGAACCAGCATAACCTTTATCGAACTTCATACGCATGGTAATAACCAATTGATTTTTGGCATCGAAATACATGCTAGTATTATTTCCTTGTTGAAGTAAATACTCCAAACATTCAATAGCCATATCATAATCTCCATTATCGCGCGCTACTAAAGCCAATTCCATAACTTCTTGCCCTGCATTTTTCTTACGTTTATGTATAGCTTTAGCTTGTGTAAATGCTGAGTTAAAATTTCTTTGTTGTAAGAATTGCCAGTAAAGTAGTTCGTTAAATAAGTACTCGCTCGGATTGGCTTGAGCCTCTTTCAGAAGTACCGTTTTCCAGGCATTTTGGAAAGGGCCATCGGCTTCATCTTCAAGGTAAGTTGAGAGTGCCGACTTAACTTGCGGTAAAAAGCGGAGATCCGATTTCACAGCGTCTATCATTACCCTTGAGGCCAAATCGTACTGTTTATTAGAATAATAAAGTTCAGCTC
>DATCKI010000090.1:0-18403 GCA_036562365.1 Bacteroidia bacterium
GCATAAACATTAATAGGCAAAGAAAATGAAGTTTGTCCGGCTGGAATTGTGATTGTAGTAGGAAGAGGAGCATAATCTACTCCAGAAGTTGCAGTACCCGACCAAGAAACGTTAAATGAATAATTAGTTGCTAATGGAGAAGGTATGCTAAAAACCAAGAAAGAATTTGCACAGTCTTCTTGAGTATAATTACCATAAGCATAACTAGCAGTTGAGGTAACAACAGGGTTTCCAGCAGCAAATAGACCATTTTCCTGAATAAATACCCATGAATCAAAACTAGTATCTCCTCCATCTGCCAACATTAATCGAATATGATAGGTTGAACAAGGTATTACCGTTCTAACTGCGGTTAACATGGTGGTAAAACCATCCATGCTATTATTAAAAGTACTGTTACAATTGTCGTTATAAAATGCACAGTTCGTACATCCAGTACCACAACCGTACGAATTACCTACGTTAATATTATCAATAGTCACTGGTAATGCAGTAGATGGAACTGTGGCTATATTAACAGAACCAGGAATTCCCGGTCCGCTAATAAAAAACGCAAACGCATCGTTATAACCACTATTTACATACTCATTATATTCCTCAGAACCAAAAATATAATTTACATTAATCATATTGGTTATCGGAACAAAATCGAACTCTAATATAATCCCATCATAAGTGGTTGCTCCAGCTATTGCATTTAACTCTGGAATAGTAGGACCATTATTAAAACCTCCTGAAAAATTAGTTGCAGGACCATCAAGTACCCCAGGAGATAGAATTCCTGTACTCATTACTATACCAGAATTCATAGCGGCTCCTAAACCTCCTGATGTTCCGTTCGTAAATAAAGCAATGGAGTTAGGATCTCCCGTTAATGTAACATTCGAAAAGCTAATTCCTGGCCCACATATATTGGCCACAAAATTATTAGCTACAGCACTATTAGTAATGGTTATCTGAGCATGAATAGTGCTAATAAACATACTAATGAATAGAACTCCCCCTAAAATTTTTTTCATAAGTATATGGGTCTTGTTTTTTAATTAAGGCACCTTAAAATAAGTTTAAAATTTCTTAAATTCCAAATCAAACGTTAAAATAAAAAGCTAAAAATCAACCCCTAAACAATCAATGTATATATAGTAAACCAGATAGTTTTCTTATTTATTTGTACCTTCAATCCAATTTTTAGAAAGACAGATAAAACAATGCCAGATTTTAGTCACCTTCATGTACATACGCAATTTTCTCTACTCGACGGAGCAGCAAATATTTCAAACCTTTATAAAAAAGCTATCGCCGATGGTATGTCAGGTATGGCTATTACCGACCATGGTAACATGTTTGGAGTTTTTAAATTCGTTGCTGAAGCACATAAACACAAAAAAAATCCAGCTGATAAAAAATCTGAACCTCTCGTTAAACCAATAGTAGGTTGTGAATTTTACTTAGTTGCAGACCGACATAAAAGATCTTTCACTCGCGAAGAGAAAGACGTGCGTTACCACCAATTATTACTTGCTAAAAACGCTCAAGGTTATCAAAACCTAATCAAACTTTGCTCGCTAGGTTATTCCGAAGGCCTTTATGGTAAATACCCGCGTATCGATAAAGAATTAATTGAAAAATACCACGATAATCTTATTGCAACTACTTGTTGTTTAGGAGCTATAGTCCCTAAAACTTACGCTAAATACGGCGAAGAAGCTTGTGAAAAGGAATTCTTATACTGGTTGAATCTATTTGGCGACGATTATTTTGTGGAATTACAACGCCATAAAATTCCTGAACAAGATCGCTTAAACGCTTTCTTAATCAAACTTGCAAAAAAACATAACGTAAAAATTATTGCTACTAACGACTCTCACTATGTTGAAAGAGACGACTTTGTAGCCCACGATATTCTACTCTGTATAAATACTGGTGAGAAAATTTCTACACCTAAAATGAAAGATTTCAGCGAAGATGAAGGTATGCCTAAAGGTACTCGCTTCGCTTTTTATAACGACGAATTCTACTTTAAAACCAAAGCAGAAATGACTCAACTCTTTAGCGATATTCCTGAAGCAGTTGATAACACTGGAATTATTGTAGATAGAGTCGAAACCCTTAACCTAAACAGAGATATTCTACTTCCGAACTTCCCTTTACCTCCTGAATTTAATATTCACCAAAAACCTGATATCATAAACGGCAAAACGGTTTCTGCTGATACTTTAAACCAGTGGGAATACCTTAAACACCTTACCTATACTGGAGCAAAAAAGCGTTATGAAACCATTACTCCTGCCATAGAAGAACGTTTAAACTTTGAATTAGAGACCATTAAAAACATGGGATTCCCAGGATACTTCTTAATTGTATCCGACTTCATTAGAGCTGGCAGAGAAAAAGGTGTTTATATTGGTCCAGGGCGTGGTTCGGCAGCAGGAAGTGCAGTTGCCTATTGTACTGGTATCACTAACTTAGACCCTATCAAGTACAATCTCCTTTTCGAGCGTTTCTTAAATCCAGAACGTATTTCCATGCCAGATATCGATACCGACTTCGACGACGAAGGCCGACAAGTAGTTATTGACTATGTGGTAGAAAAATATGGCAAAGAAAAAGTTGCTCAAATTGTTACCTATGGTACCATGGCCGCTAAAATGTCTATTAAAGACGTTGCCCGCGTACTCGACCTCCCTCTTGAACAAAGTAATGCCCTCGCTAAATTAGTTCCTGATAAACCAGGGATTTCGCTGGGGCGTGTTTTCAATGCCCCTCTCGAAGGAAAAGGAAGCTTGAAAGAAAAAGAAAATCTTGGCTCCGAGGAAATTGAAAAAATTAAATTACTTCGCGAAATTGCCGAAGGAAACGATATACGCGCTGAAGTTTTAAAAGAAGCTCAAGTCCTCGAAGGCTCAGTTCGAAATACAGGTATTCACGCTGCCGGTATCATTATTGCCCCAGAAGACTTAACCAATATTTTACCAGTTGCTACATCTAAAGATTCTAACCTTTTGGTTACCCAGTACGATGGTAAAGTGGTAGAAGATGCAGGGGTAATTAAGATGGACTTCCTCGGGCTTAAAACCCTATCTATCATTAAAGATGCTGTTAACATCATCAAAAAAAGACATGGTATTGAAATAGTTCCCGATGAGATTCCTTTAGATGATGAAAAAACTTTCGAACTATATCAGAAAGGTGAAACCATTGCTACTTTCCAGTTCGAGAGTGTGGGTATGCAAAAATACCTCAAAGAATTAAAACCCGATAAATTTGAAGACTTGATTGCGATGAACGCCCTTTATCGCCCAGGTCCACTCGATTATATACCAAACTTCATTAAACGTAAACATGGTTTAGAACCTATTACATACGATTTACCAGAACTTGAAGAACATTTAGCCGAAACTTTCGGTATTACTGTTTACCAAGAGCAGGTAATGCTTCTATCTCAGAAGCTTGCAGATTTCACCAAAGGTGAAGCCGATGGTCTTCGTAAGGCTATGGGTAAAAAAGACCGCGCTACACTTGATAAATACAAACCTAAATTCATCGAAGCTGGTGCTGCTAAAGGGCTCGACAGAGCTAAGTTAGATAAGATTTGGACCGACTGGGAAGCTTTTGCCTCTTATGCCTTCAACAAATCGCACTCTACTTGTTATGCATTTGTTGCCTTCCAAACAGCGTATTTAAAAGCTCACTACCCTGCCGAATATATGGCGGCCGTACTGAACAACTCCGCAAATATTGAAAAAACTACTCAATTAATGGAGGAGTGTAAGCGTATGGGTATTAATGTACTAGGGCCAGACGTTAACGAGTCCTACAAAAACTTCTTCGTGAATAAAAATGGAGATATTCGCTTTGGTCTCTTTGGTATTAAAGGTCTTGGAGAAGCTACTATTGATAGCATTATTGAAGAACGTGAAAAAGATGGACCTTATACAAGTATCTTCGATTTGGTAAAGAGAATTTCGAGTAAAGCAACTAATAAAAAATCTCTGGAAGCTTTGGCTTGTTCTGGAGCATTAGATTGTTTCGAAGGCACCCATCGTGCACAATACTTAGCTGAAGATGCTTCAGGAACAGGTTTAGATAAAATTATAAAGTTTGCCAATGCTTATAAGCAAAATGCTGAGTCGAATATGCTTAATTTATTTGGCGACAATCAAGAAGCGCAAATCCCAGAACCTAAACTACCTGTTTGTGAACCTTGGGATAAGCTGTATGCCTTAAATATAGAAAGAGATTATGTGGGCATGTTCTTATCTGGCCACCCGCTAGATAAATTCAAAAACGAAATTAATCTTCTTACTACATGCAGTTTAGACAAATTGGACGGTAAGATTAATGAAGTAGCCTTAAAATCTCAGATTAAGGTAGCTGGAATCGTTTCAAAAGCAGAACATTTAGTTAACAAAAATGGGAAGCCTTACGGCCGTATGACTATTGATGATTTCAATGGTTCTTACAATTTTATGGTTACAGGTAATGAGTACGAAAAATTCACCGCATTCATTACTAAAGATTTATCTTTATTTATTACCGGTACTGTTATTCAAAAATGGAATTCGGAAACCGAAAGAACCTTTAAGATTGATAGCATAGAAATGCTTCAAAACATGGGTAATAAGTACTTTAAATCTTTAGATTTACTAATAGATGTAGAACTTATTAAAAAGGAATTAATTGTAATGTTAGATTCAGTGCTTCAAGCATATCCAGGAGATAAGAAAGTAAATTTCGTATTCTTTGATGCACAAGAAGGAATGAATGTAAAAATTCCATTTAAGAAAGGTGGAGTAAGTATTAGTTCTGAATTAATAGCTGAATTAACCGATCTTGATGGATTAAAATATAAAATTAACTAAGCCTTAAACCAACTTGGCATGCTTTTAGTGAAAACATTTAAAAACAATCAAATTATGATACAAATCTTATTGGGTCTCGCTTTATTAGGCTCTTCTTGTGGAAGTTCTTATGTTAGTCCGCACCCTCAAACCATAGAAACTGACTCTGCAAAAACTATACACGATTTTAGTTTTAAGACTTTAAACGGTGAAACTAAATCCTTTTCAGAATTTAAAGGAAAGAAAATATTAGTTGTAAATACTGCATCTAAATGTGGATATACTAAGCAGTACGAAGACTTAGAAAAGCTTTTTCAGCTAAAGAAGAATAAGCTTATGATAGTTGCTTTCCCGTCAGATTCATTTTTTCAAGAATATAACGATACTGATAAGATTCAGGAATTATGTCAAAAATTTGAGGTTAGTTTTATAGTTGCGCAACCAACAGAAGTGAGAGGAAAAAAAATAGATCCTATATTCGATTGGTTAACCAAGCAGTCAAATCCTGATTTTACAGGGGTAATAGAATGGAATTTCGAAAAATTTATTTTAGATGAAGAAGGGAAATTAATTCACCGATACAGAAGTAAAATTTCTCCATTAGATCCATCTATTTCTAGTTTATTTTAAGAAAAAGATAAAAACCTAACATAGAGGTCAAATTTCAAATATGAAATTTGGCCTTTTTTATTCGATATAAGAAAAGAAAGACTCTCGCACCTAAACTTATACTAGAAATAAAAAAAAGGCGCACCATACGATGCGCCTTAAGATTTATAGGTAATTCTTTAAACCTTATTTTTTAATGAAGGTTTTAGTATGAGTAACATCTTTATTAGAAATAGAGATGAAATAAGTACCAGAAGCTAAGTTAGAAACCGGTACGTTAACCATATTCTCCACACCATTGATGTTTTTAGACATAACGATTCTACCGTTAATATCCATTACATTTAACACAGTTGCATCATTCATATCGAAAGATACGTTTAATACATCTGTAGTAGGGTTAGGGAATACATTAAATTGGAAATTAGCTTCAGCCTCTTCGTTAGAAGTAATTCCAGAAGGAACAACTTCAACTGCATTAACGATTTCACCTGTAGAGTTATCGATAACGATAGCTACAACTTTAAGTTTGTTTTTATTAGTAGTAGCAGGGATAGTCCAAGTGAAAGTATGAGTAGCGGTAGTACCATCGTTGATAGCAGCTGGAACGCTATTAGCTTGACCATTGTAACCACCAAGTAGAGCGCGTCCTACATGATCATAAACCATTTGAGAAGCTGGAATTGTACTTGGTAAATTTTCATAACCACCCATTGGACCATTAGCATTATTTGCATAATAGTTAACTTGGTTATATCCACTTCCAGTACCAGTAACACCATTTTCTACTACTATAGCAGCTAAACGGAAGCTTCCATTAGCAAATTTAGTAACGAATTTAGCCTCAACTGGAACAGTTAACACATCACCTGATACACTTGCATCACAAGTAATTCCAACTGGAGAAGGAATTGCTTTACGAGCGTTGAATAATGCGATAAAGTTAGCTTGAGATACTGATGCATCTAAATAGAAACGGTCTGCATTACAGCTTGGGAAACCTGAGAAGTTAGCACCATTATCGTATTCAGTAATCATCATTGGGTCTTGATTGTGAACTGCGATACCGATGAAGCCTTGAGATGCATAGTTATTATACATATATTCCATAGCAACTGCACCACGTGGACACCATCCACACCAAGTACCTGTACCTTCTTCGATTACAACGGCACGTGCAGGAGCAGAAGAAGTTGAGTTAAATTTAGCAGTACCAGTATTATCAGCCGGATTAGCATCTGCATTACCATTAACTTGGTCAATAGTAACATTTAAAACTTTCTCTTCGATGGTAGAATAGTTAACTGGAGTAGTATGTGTTACGTTTGCAGCATTACCAGCAGTAATATTTAAACCAGTAATAGTTGCAGAGTGTGCAGTACCATCATTCCAATCAATAGTTAAACTGGTAATAGTTTGTGCACCCATATTTGCAACGCGAATTACCAAGTTAGAGTTGGTATTAATTACTCCATAACGCGGAATAGAAACAGTTTCTACTTTCGCATCGTAGTTTGGTAAATCTACAACTTCAACATCATCTATATAAAGTAAGAATTTATCGAAAGAATTATTTCTAAAAGCTATATAGATGGTTTGACCATAATAAGCAGATAAATCTACCAATTTAGTAGTAAAATCGTTAGAATTAGCAGCACTCACTGATAAAACAGGCGAACCAGTAAAATCAGCTACTGTATTTCCTGTAGTAGAAATATACACTTGGTATCCATCAGGGTAAGAAGCATCTGGTGCATATTCTTTAAATTTCAAATAAATATTTCCTGAAGCAGGAATAGTGATAGATGGTGTAACCATCCAGTCGTTTGATGTACCAGCTGAACTGTACCAAGAAGTACTTACTGCTGCTTTAGTACCATTCACTGAACGCACTTTCCAGGCATCAGAACCCATAAAGCTCATATTACTAGCTGGTGTTAAACCATCTACGTTGTATTGAGCCCATCCTGCAGGAAGATTACCTGTTCCGCTTGTTAAGGGAACTGACTCAAAATCCTCAGAGAAGATTTGAGCGTCAATCGCTTGAATAAGCAGAACTGACATCCCCAATGTTAGTAAAGTTTTTCTCATAACTGTTTTAAATTTTATTAGTAAATGTAAGTAAACAATTTTTATTATTTACAAAAAATCGACAAAAATTTAAAACCTTTTAACTCAACGAAATACTCTACTAATTCACCATACTTTTACTTTCTTTTAATTACTTTTTCAGCTGCAACAACTATTGAATCTGAATTCAAACCGTATTTTTCTAATAACTGCATTGGGGTACCACTTTCTCCGAAACTATCGTTTACTGCAACGAATTCTTGTGGAACAGGATTATTTCGTACAAGAACCGATGAAACTGATTCTCCTAAACCTCCTAATATATTATGTTCTTCAGCCGTTACTACACAACCTGTTTTAGATATTGATTTCAAAATAGCATCAACATCTAATGGTTTTATAGTGTGCATATTAATCACTTCTGCTTTTATTCCTTTAGCTTCTAATTTCTCAGCAGCTTCAAGGGCTATCCATACTAAATGCCCACATGCTATAATGGTAACATCATTACCTTCGGTAAGAACTTGCGCTTTACCTATTTCAAAAGGCATATTTTCTGGTATAAAGATAGGCCATGATGGACGTCCAAAACGCAAATAAACTGGACCTTCATGCGCTGCTGCTGCAATAGTTGCTTGCTTGGTTTGATAATAGTCGGCCGGACAAATAACCGTCATACCTGGCAACATTTTCATCATTCCTATATCTTCAAGAATTTGGTGTGTGGCACCATCTTCACCAAGCGTTAATCCAGCATGCGAAGCTGCAATCTTCACATTTTTACCGCTATAGGCAATAGACTGACGAATTTGATCGTAAACGCGACCAGTACTAAAGTTTGCAAAAGTTCCTGTGAAAGGAATTTTACCTCCTATAGTAAGTCCTGCCGCAATACTCATCATATTTGCTTCAGCAATACCAACTTGAAAAAATCTATCTGGATTTTCTTTTTGGAAAGTTTCCATTTTTAAAGAACCAGTAAGATCGGCACATAAGGCAACCACATCTTTATTAGTTCTTCCTAATTCAGTTAATCCGTCACCGAATCCTGAACGTGTATCTTTATTCCCTCTGCTTTCGTATTTAGCCATTGTAATGTTCTCCTTTTTATTAATAGTCACCAAATGTAGTTTCAGGTAATTGCTCTAAAGCTTTTGCTAATTGCTCATCGTTCGGAGCAACTCCGTGCCATTTATGAGTTCCTACCATAAAATCAACACCGAAACCCATTTCCGTATGTAACAAAATAACCACTGGTTTTCCGTTACCAGAAAGAGATTTAGCTTTTTCAAGTGCTGCAATTACTGAGGCTAAATCGTTACCATTTTTTTCATCAATTACTATCCAACCAAATGCTTCAAACTTAGCTTTTAAGTCGCCCAATGGCATTACTTTATCGGTATCACCATCTATTTGGCGGCCATTATAATCAACGGTTGCAATTAAATTATCAACTTTCATATTTGGTGCAGCCATAACAGCTTCCCAAATCTGACCTTCTTGCAATTCACCATCACCATGCAGAGTGAACACAAAACTTGGATCATTATTTAATTTCTTAGCAAGTGCAGCTCCAATACCAACCGACAAACCTTGCCCTAATGAACCCGACGCCATTCTTATACCTTCTAAATGTTCTGCTGTTGCAGGATGACCTTGAAGGCGAGAATCTAATTTTCTGAAAGTGCTTAATTCACTCACTTTAAAATATCCAGAACGCGCTAAAGTACTATACCATACTGGCGAAATATGACCATTCGATAAAAAGAATACATCCTCCCCTATTCCATCCATGCTAAAGTTAGATGCATTATGCTTCATCACATGTTGATATATGGCCACAAAATATTCAACACAACCAAGCGAACCACCTGGATGACCAGAATTTACGGCATGTACCATTCTTAAAATATCTCTTCGAATTTGGCGTGCCAATTCTTGCGATTTTTCTATAGAAACTGTATTGGAATTCATGATACAAAACTAATCTTAAACATCCGATTCGCAAAATAATTTAGTCCCTCTATTTTCAGCATTTTTCCACAATTTCATTTGCTTCATTACTTTTGTACCATGAACATCGTTTTTATGGGTACTCCCGCTTTTGCGGCTCACCAACTAGAATATTTAATACAACATAATTATCCGGTTAAACTTGTTATTACTGTCCCGGATAAACCTGCTGGTCGCGGACTTAAAATTCACCAAAGTGATGTTAAGGTTATGGCTCAGAAGTATAATATCCCTGTACTTCAACCTCAAAACCTAAAAGACCCTCAATTTATTGAAGAGTTTGCAAGTTATAACCCAGATATTGCTGTGGTTGTAGCTTTCCGTATGTTACCTAAAGCAGTTTGGAGTTTGCCAAAATTAGGCACCTTCAACCTTCATGCTTCTTTATTACCCGACTATAGAGGGGCTGCCCCTATTAATCATGCTATTATTAATGGTGAAAAAATTTCGGGGGTTACTACCTTTTTAATAGATGAACAAATAGATACGGGCAATATATTATTTAAGGAAGAAGTAAATATAGATGAACATGAAGATGCCGGAAGTTTACACGATAAACTTATGACTACTGGTGCTCCGCTTATTGCTAAAACTATAGACAGTTTAGCAACGGGTAATGTTACCCCAACACCACAAGTAATAAATGGTGAACCTAAAAACGCTCCTAAGATTTTCCCCGACACTTGTATTATAGATCCAACTCAACCTATTAATAAGGTATATAACCTTATAAGAGGTTTAAGTCCATACCCTGGAGCCCGTTTTTATTGGAATATACAAGAAGATAAGAAACAATTAGTGAAAGTATATAAAGTAGAAAAGGAAGAAAATATAAGTTTAGCAGAGGTAGGAGAATTTGTAAGTGATGGTAAAAGCTATATAAAAATACAGTGTTTAGACGGTTTAATTAATATAAAGGAACTACAAGTAGAGGGAAAGAAACGTATGACTACAGAGGAATACCTCAGAGGGGTAAGGGTTTTTCCTAGTAAAAGTAGGGTTTTTTCCTGTAGTTAAGCCAAATATCCCATAAATACCAAGGGTTTCAGACCTATGTTATTAACAAAAGCCCAATTTTATTAACAAAAAGTGTTTTTTTTTTACTCTAGGTATTGCACAGTAAGGTTTTGCGCCTACATTTGTGAAACAAACGTTCATCAAAAAATTATAAACCAAAAACCAAAATCAAAAATGAACAAAGCAGAATTAATCGATGCAATTGCATCAAAAGCTGGCCTTACTAAGGCTGATTCAAAAAAAGCGTTAGATGCATTTACTGATGCTATCGCTAGCGAATTAAAAAAGAAAGGTGGCCGTGTATCTCTAGTAGGTTTCGGTTCTTTCTCAGTTTCTGAGCGTAAAGCACGTACAGGACGTAACCCTCAAACTGGTAAAGAAATCAAAATCCCTGCTAAAAAAGTAGTTCGCTTCAAAGCAGGTGCTGACCTTTCTGCATCAGTTGCTAAAAAGTAATTGAAAAGAAGATTAAATTCTTGCAAACCTCAACCTTGGTTGAGGTTTTTTTATTTAAATACTTTCTTAGCATAGTTAAAAAAATTACTTTTGAAACCTAAAATAAATTTATGGCAACAGTTGCAGATATTAGAAGAGGTTTGTGTATTGAACACAACAAAGATTTATTTGTAGTAATAGAATTCCTACGTTTCCAAACAGGTCGTGGTTCTTCGAATATGAGAACCAAACTAAAAAGTTTAACTACTGGTAAAATTATTGACCATACTTTCGGTGGCGATGAAAAAATTAACATCCAAACCATTGAAAGACGTCCTCATCAATTCTTATTTAAAGACGAGCAAGGATATACCTTCATGCATTCTGAAACTTACGAACAAGTGGTTTTAACTGAGGATATGATCGATGCTCCGGAATTCTTAGCAGATGGTATGGAAGGAATTGAAGTGGTTTTCCACGCTGACAAAGAAATTCCTTTATTCGCTGAATTACCACAATTTACTGAAGTAGAAGTTATTTATACTGAACCAGGTTTAAAAGGTGATTCTTCTGGTAACCCTTTAAAACCAGCAATGGTCGACAATAACGTGCGTATTATGGTTCCACTTTTCATAGAACAAGGTGAACGCATTCGTGTTGACACAAAAAGCAAAGAATATAAAGAAAGAGTAAAATAGGCTTTTATGAAATTTGAACGTCCGTTACGTTTACAGACTATTGCAGAGTTAATTGGTGCCCAAGTTATTGGCGACCCTGAGTATTTAGCTACTGGTGTTAATGAAATCCATATGGTGGAAGAAGGTGATATCACTTTTACCGACCATCCTAAATACTTTAAAAAATCTCTACAAAGTGCAGCCTCAGTTGTTATTATTAATGATATCCCTGAAGATCGATTAGGAAAACATCTTTTATTACACCCTGATCCTTTTTCAGCATTAAATAAACTGATTTTATTCTGTAAACCAGACCTTCAAAAGCCTAGTAATAAAATTGCAGCTTCTGCTAAAATTGGTAAGAATGTTACTCTGGGCGACAATATTTCTATTGGCGAAAATGTTGTTATCGGAGATAATACTATTATCCATTCTAATGTAGTAATTTACAGAGATGTTATAATAGGTTCTGATTGTGTAATTCACGCTGGAACTATTATTGGTGCAGATGCTTTTTATTATAAACGTAGACCGGATTCTTACGATAAGTTTTTAACCTGCGGTAGAGTTATTATTGGCGACCGTGTTGAAATTGGAGCTTTATGCACTATCGATAGAGGGGTAACCGGAGATACTACTATTGGTAACGACTCTAAGTTCGATAACCAAATACATATTGGACACGACACCTATATTGGCCAGCGCGTACTTATGGCTGCACAATGCGCGGTGGCTGGTGTGTGTACTATTGAAGATGATGTAATTCTTTGGGGACAAATTGGCGTAACTAAAGAAATTACCATAGGTAAAGGTGCGCAAGTACTAGCTAAATCTGGTGTTATTGAAAACTTAGCACCTGGGAAACGTTACCTAGGTAACCCCACTAGCGAAGCATTCTCTAAAAATAAAGAATGGATCTTACTCAAAAAATTACCTCAAATAGTAAAAACTTTAGAAAAAAATAATCTGTTATAACTCAACGTCTATAACAGAATCTATAGGAATATATACCCCACTTTTTAAAGCTATACCATTTTCATCGGCTGACCATACTGTGGTCTCAACCGCTCGTACCCCAACCTCGGTGGCAAAAAATATTCTTACCTTCCCCTTATAGCCATTCCCCAATAACATGGCTCTTTCTATTTTGGATCTTAATATTTTTTTGTCCTCCCCCGACATTTCGGCAGAACGATGAACCATTGCTAAAGTCGATATATCTTCTTTAGCAATTAACTGCACTTTTTCCATAGACTTTTAAAACTTAGTCTTTATATATACCCCTTCCCTCTTTAAAAGGTTTCAAAAAACTCAAAAAAAAAGCTGATAACCTATAGATTATCAGCCTTTAATTATCTTTAATATGACTTATTGTTTCACTATCTCAATCACGCAATATTTAGATGCTTTCCAGAATGCTGATGCATCTTTAATACTAAGTTGATCTCCTGAAAGATCATAACTACTGGTTGGATGCGAACTCAATAATTTAACTTTTTTAGCTCCAATTTTAATGGTATTTAAAGTACGACTATCTCCTTTAGTGAAATAGCTACTTCCAAAGTTTAAAGTCTTTGTTCTTGCTCCACTGAAACTTCCATCTGCAGATATTACACCATTTTTCACTAATTCTTTCTTCGTACCCATAGTGTAATAAACTGTACTTAACTCATCATCTTTCGATGCTAAGGTTAAGTTTTTCTCATTGATATCGGTATGCAATGAATCTAATGAACGACTTAAACCTTCAACTTGATAATTTAAAGCAATTAATTTCTGATTTAAAGACTCAATCTCAGCGTCTTTTTCAGCAATCATTAAATTTAAACGCTCTATAGTCTTTTCAAATTCAGCAACTTTAATATTACTGTTTTTCAATTTCTTTTGAAGCGATGCAATTTGATCTTTATTAGCTTGCATTAATTCATTGATTGCCTGAATTTCTGCTTCGATACGTGCTTTTGCATCTCCACTAGTTTCGGCAGATTGAGGATTCGCTTCGGTAATGCTTTTCTCTTTTTGTTGGATAGCTAATAAATTGTTTTCGATATCATTGAAATCTCTCATAATATCGCTAAACTGCTCGTCTCTGCCACCTAACTCTTCAGTTAAGCGTGCATTCTCGGCTCTTAGCTTTTCCAATTCTTCATTCGAAGAACCTGTAGTACCACATCCACTTAAAATAAGTGAAGCTGCGATCATACACAAGCCTACGGTGGTTTTCATCGTCTTCATAACTATATCTGATTTATGGTTTACAATTATTCTGTAACCTCAGCGCAGTTATAAGATTGCATGATCCAAGATTGTTGGAAATCTCTGCGCTCATCAGCATCTCTGCTACATAGGTTTTGCTCTTCGCCTGGTTGACCTGTAATAGGTGAACATTTAATACAAACTTCAGGTTTACATGAACCTAAAACAACAGTTGCTAATACGCCAGAAATAATGACAATTTTTTTCATAGTTAATCTCATTTGCAACAAAGGTATGCATAAAGATAAACTGAACAAATGAAACAATAGTATCTTATAAACTTTTTTTCTAATTTGAGGTATTTTTCTCCACCAGTCTCATTTTGTGGAATCTGACTAGAATGGATAACCTATGGCGAAATTCCACCTCACGTCTTTAAATCTTGAGTATTTTATTCTCCAAGGGTCTCTATCCTTGTATGTTGTGTTGGGGTCAAAATTATTTACTACCGCAGGATTATAAACAGGTATGGCTGGATCTAATCGGAATATAAAGAAGCCTAAATTTAAGCGTATTCCTAATCCAATACTCAGCGCAAATTCTTTATAAAATCTATTAAAAGCAAACTCTCCATTCTCTCTCGATGCATCTTTCCGCAATAACCATATATTCCCAGCATCAGCATATAAACCTAGCTCTATTTGATTGGTTAATTTCAACCTCTCTTCTAAAGAGAACATCAATTTTATATCTCCAAATTGATCATATAATCCGCCTGAATAGTGCGATCCTGGCCCCATCCTTCTAGCTATAAAGCCCCTTAAGTCGTTAGCTCCCGCCGCTGAATACGACTTCTCGAACGGTAATGATACCGAATTCCCATACGGAACTCCTATTCCTACAAAAGCCCTAAAAGCTAAAGTACTTCTCTTTCCTGATGCCCAAAAATTCCTAAAATCTCCTTCTACTTTCACATATTGTGCAAATGGTATATAACCTATTAAATACCTTCCATTCGTATCTTGCTTCAATTTCAAGCCTTTCGCTAATCCATACAAGATATTTCCTCCATATTCAATTCCCGCCCTTAAGGAATTAAAATTACCTGGAGTATTGGCTTTATAATTCGAAAATAAATACTGATATGAGGTAACTAAGATAATCTGGTTCGTAAAACTATTCAACAAAAATCCATCTTTACTTTTCTTCAAATTATTTCTAAATTTATCGGATAACTCTACTCGAATTACACTTAATTCAGCTAAATTAAAACGGTGTTTTTTATATGGAATATCATTCCATTCATACCCAAAATTGAATCCAGATAATAAACGAGAATAATCGGGGCGAGTTTGATATGTTAACGGAATTCTCATCGTTGTTAATGGAGAATTTCGTTTTGAATAACGCCCAATATTAAAGGGAACTAAGAATTTGGGGAATTTTAAAGATAATTCACCACCAAACTCTAAAGTATTGAATATACGTCTGAAATTCGTGAATGTTGTATCGTTAATAATTTGACTTTCTGCTCTGGCAAAAACTCTAAATTCTAATTGCTCTGCACCAAAAAATGAGTTTTTATTTTGATAAGAAAAGTTAGCCTCCATACCCGGATAGGCTCCTGTAGTGGTACCTTGTACCGAGAAACCAAAACTCTGACGTTTAGAAGGTGATAACTTCACATAACAATCTAACCAACCCTGATTATTCTTAAACTCTACATAACTGTAATCTATATTGATATACTTAAAGTTACGAAGCGAGGATAAGTTATTATAAGATAAAGTATGGTCGTCGGAATTATAAAAACCATTGGCTTCCATTATAATTTGCTTGGCCAAAATACGTGGTTTATACGACAGATTCCCATTATGTAAAATAATATAAGGATGCGAATCGAGTATAAATGTATCGGCATACAAATACTTTTGCTCTATACCTGGCTGGTAATCGGGTTCAATATAAACGTGGCGAATTTTACACTGAAAATGATTATTAATAGTAGTTGTATCCCCAGTATTATTAACCATTTGGATATTAGGTGGAATTATGCGCAGAGTTAAATCTACCGAATCGTTTACCAAACCTGTGTCGGCCTCGAACTGCACATACTGCGAGTTAAAAAAGAAATAACCTTTACGCGATAACTCTTTAGCTATGCGGGTTCTTTCTTCGTCGAGCACATCTAAATCGAACCGATCTCCTTTTTTAAGGGGTGAATTTTCGATTACTTTCAATGCTTTTAAATCGCGCTTAATTAGCTGATTATCTACAATCCAAGTAATATTTCTATAAACATGAGGCGCCCCTCTATCTACAAAATAATGTTGAATAACCTTTTTATCGCCAACAAATTCAACACTATCCGTAACATTTGCATGAAAAAAACCTTTATTAAAGAGGTATTGTTTCATATTATTTACCGATAGTGGAGTTAAGCTACTATCGTAAATAGCTGGTGGTTCTCCAAATTTAAGCAAACGTTGGCCAAAAACAGGTTTAGGTTCTTTTTCAGGTTTTCCTTTAGCAACCCGAATTTTATTTTTTTCGGCAGTAATTGAATCTTTACGGGCTTGGTTTTTGTGCATTTTTTCTTGGTTCACAAGATTGTAAACAAAGAGATTAAAACGCCAAATACCTAAAAATTTCTTATTAGTTTTCTGAAATACGTATTCATCAACATCTAGGGTTGATTCCTTTTTATTTACGCGTTCAATTTTGTTTTTAATAAGAAGTCGTTCACCATCAGCTAATTTACGAGTAGGACTACAGGACGCTAAAATTAATAGCATACCCATTGCACCCAAAAATAGCCTGTTCCACTTCTTCATTTTGCAACAAATATAAAAATTAGGCAATTAATAAAAATCCCTTTGTATTTTTGGGCATGCTTAGCGAGAGAATAAGAAAAAAGACCAAAGCCCTACATTTAAAAAAATACCGTACTGAAAATAGCCTATTTATTGCAGAAGGTAAAAAATGTAACGAAGATTTAATCAAAAATGGTGCAGAGCCTGAATATTTCTTGTATTCAGAAGCTAAAGAAAATTTTCTTCCAGAAAAAATTTCGTACCAAGCTGTGGCTCCAGAACTAGAAAAGCTAAGTTTACAAAGTACTCCTGCAGGCATAATAGGGGTTTTTAAGCAAAGAATATACGAAAAAAACGACAAAGTATTTCATACTGGACCAAGACTTTTTTTAGACGGACTTCAAGACCCTGGAAATTTAGGTACAATAATAAGGACTGCACATTGGTTTGGGATTAGCTCAATAATATTAAGTAAGGATAGTGTAGAATGGTACAATCCGAAGACCGTACAAAGTACTATGGGTAGTTTATTATCGGTTCCATTTATTTATATAGAGCGCTCAGAATTATCAAATTTTAAGGGTGAAGGGAAAATATTATGTGCCGATATGGGCGGAGCTTCTATATATGAAACCCAATTTGGAGGAAATGATATAGTATGTATAGGGAATGAGAGTAAAGGAATTTCGGACGAATTGAAAAAACTTTGTGATACCAGGGTGCACATACCTGCAGCGCACGAAAATAATAAACCTGAATCGTTAAATGCAGCTGTAACAGCTACCCTATTTTTATATAAAATGATGGGAAAAATGTAACCTTATAAAAAAAACAACGTTTTAGTAATAAATTTGCAAATGTCAAATTTGCTTATAATTTTGTACTAAATAAATTAAAAATTAAGCGCCTATAGAATACACAAATACCTTGTCGGGCAATAGTGCCTAAGAACATCAAATACTACTTTTATGATGCTGCAAACGATGGATGACAAGGAATTGGTGCGCTTATACCTAAAAGGTAATCAAGCTTCATTCGAAATTCTTTTAACAAGACACAAGCGTAAAGTGTTTTCATACATATATATGCTTGTGAAAGACCGCGCAACTGCTGAAGATATCTTCCAAGATGTTTTCATTAAAGTTATTCAAACCCTCCAAGCCGGCAAATACAATGAAGAAGGTAAATTCTTGCCATGGGTTATGCGTATTTCACATAACTTAATCATTGATCATTTTAGAAGAAATAAGAAAATGCCGAGCGTAAAAACGCAGGATGAAGATTTCGACATCTTTAAATTGATTAAAAATCAGGAGCAAAGTATTGAAGAAAAATTAATTCGTGACCAAAACATTTTTATGGTGCGCGACTTAATTAAAAAATTGCCTAAAGAACAAAAAGAGGTACTTATGCTACGGCATTATGCTGACCTTAGCTTTAATGACATTGCAGAACAAACCGGCGTAAGCATAAATACGGCCTTAGGTAGAATGCGATATGCATTAATAAACCTCAGAAAAATGATGGAAGGCTCTAAACAAAACATGGAGTTGGTTAACAATTTTTAACCCATTTTTCTGTACAATAATAAATTAATCATGGCGTTTACACTTAAAAATTACCTGTGTAGTGCCTATGATAAATTTGTACAAGAAAAAGAAACACCCTAAAAATTCTAAAATCACATCTCCAGAGCCAAAAATTACAGCTATGCCTAGCGAGATGACTATCA
>DATCKI010000091.1:0-1564 GCA_036562365.1 Bacteroidia bacterium
GATAAATGTACTGGATAAAGCGTAACTCCATTATGGAAAGCACTTAATGTTGGTCGGATAGCAAAAGCGAAGGTCCATTGAGCTAAAATTACATGAAATAAAGTTATTATTGGACGTAATGTAAATAACAGAGCTAAAACAAAGATAAGAAAATGAATTGAAGCTAAAATATACGTTATTGAAATATCTTCCAAATTTATCCACCTACCAAAATGTAAATTCCTACTTTTGTTTTAAGGTGAATTTTGTGCTTCATAAATTAACTAGAAAATAACTTATACCATTCAACAAACCGTTGGGCAATGGAAGAAAACTCAAGCTCACTTGGGTAAAATGGTTTCCTCCCAAGTGCTGACAAAATCCCTTCCGCTAACGCAATTGGATTTCCTGGAGGTACTAAAACACCACCTATTTTAGCTACATCTTCAGTAAATGCTCCTACTGCTGTGGCCACAACAGGTACTCCGAAAGAGGCGCTTATTAAAGGCACACTTGACTGAGTAGCTTGACGATAAGGAAGAACACAAACAGAAGCCCGTTGAAAAAGAAGGGCAACCTCAGAATCTTGCAAATAATAATTGTAAAACTCAAATATATCAGGGTTTGAAATGATCTTTGTTTCCAACTCCTTAGGAAGCCGGCCTGGACCCGCAATTGCTATTCGTATTTTCCCCTTCAAATGGAATCCAGCCTCTACCAAAACATCCACTCCTTTATAAGCCTCCAAACGCCCAAAAAAAAGTGCTAACATTTCACGCTTAATGCCCGGTTTTATAAATTTAAGAAATCGGTTAGCAAAATTACCATGAGGAATTACTTGTATATTTTCCCTACTAATTCCCTGACGTTCCAAGGTCTCAATAAATTTAGGATTGTGTATATGAAATCCAGATGCATAGCGGAAAGTAATACGTCTAAAGATTGCATTTAATTTCCCCCATAAATCGCCCGGATGTGGCTCTGGATCGTGAATAGTCACTAAAAACGGAATATGAATACGTTTAGCTAAATAGGCCAAGAGTAAAGCCCATGGATACCCTTCTCCATTAAAAAGATGAATAATCTGAGGACGTATTCTTTCAACTCTTTGCCATATATCCAAAGCAGAACTTGGATTAAGGAAACGTAGGAGTGCTTCATATTTGCTCTGACCTGTTTCAAAGTAGTGAATTATGCTGTTATTCACTTGACCTTGGTAATGAGAAGGAACAAACAAATGTAAGTCTATATATTTACTTAACGAATTCTCTAAAGCCTCTAAATAATGTCCCATAGCTCCTCTGACAGAAAAAGCTATTAGTGCTACTTTCAAGTAAAAACCTCCTCACAAAATTCTTAATAAACATTTTAAAAGGTTTAAAAATTTTTATGTTACAACAAGCGCCTTATCTAGATTCCCTTCCATCTTAATTACATCCAGCATATTTTTAAAAAACCTATCGAACGAATTTCTATGCGTCATAGGAACAGGTTCGAAGACAAAGCCTAATAACGCTATTTTCATACTTTTCTTTTTTGCATGCTTTTTTCTTTCTTTATAATTCATCCCTATTGTTACTTACAT
>DATCKI010000100.1:0-20852 GCA_036562365.1 Bacteroidia bacterium
TTCTTTAGGTTTATCAAAACCTATATTACTAAAATCATCAGGATCATAAGTAGAGTTTGAAAGAATGACAGTAATACCAATGGTTAAACAAAGCGAAAAAATTACCCCTAAAATAGCAAAAGTCCAAGCTCGACTTTGAGTACTGGTAGTTTCATAAGAACTCGTATAAGTAATTTGCGTATAGGTAAATTCTTTCTTTTGTTCGGGTTTATGAATATAGTTAAGAGTTCCGCAGTAGGTACATGAAAATTTATTTTCACTTATTTCTTTGAAGTCGTTACTACCACAATTACTACATTTTAGTTCTTTGATAAACATAAGGACGGTTTAATTTGAACACAATTTACTAATGAAATATATTACAATTTCACGATAGTCCAAGAAATAAGATGAAAATCAGGATGATTAATAATGATTTTTGGACCAATTCCAGGCACTTAGCATAATTTCTTCTAAACTACGTTTAGCCTTCCAGCCAAGTACTTTATTAGCTTTTTCTGAGTTGCTAAAAATAGCAGCTACATCTCCCGCTCTACGAGGTGCTAAATTATAATTCAATTTTACACCTGATGCCGCTTCAAAAGCAGCAACTGCTTCAAGAACAGTAGTTCCTGTTTCTGAACCTAAATTAAAGGTATCAAAAACCAAACTCTCTCTATTTTCAATAGTATATTTACATGCAGCTACATGGGCATCTGCAATGTCGGAGACATGAATATAATCGCGAATACAAGTCCCGTCTTTAGTATTATAATCTGAACCAAAAATTTGTAATTCGCCCCCTGTTTTAGCAGCTTTACAAATGATAGGTACTAAATTCGCAGGACGATTTCCTGGTTGTTCGCCTAACAAACCATTTTTATACGCTCCGGCCGGATTAAAATAGCGCAGATTTACAACTTTAGTCCCTTTGTAATACTTAACCCATTCGGCTAAAATTTCTTCACCCTTACGTTTAGTAAAGGCGTATGGAGATTCTGGATGACTTAATGGGGTATTTTCATCAACTTGAACGGTTTGAATATTTCCGTAAACAGAACAACTTGATGAGAAAACTAAAACAGGAATTCTATACTTTTCGCACATTAGCATAACTTGAGTTAATGAACCTAAGTTATTGTGCATGTACATAGCTGGGAATTCAGTGCTTTCTGGTACCGATTTATAAGCTGCAAAATGAATAATAGCATCAATATTTTTGTGCTCTTCAAATATTTTATAGAACGCATCAGACAAAACAGAGATGCCATAATAATGTACTTTAACACCAGTAATCTCTTCGATCTTAGTATATACATCCTCAGAACTATTTGAATAATCATCAACCGAAATTATTTCTGTAATTCCTTGTTCGATGAAACTCAAAATAGTATGAGAGCCTATATAACCACTACCTCCGGTGACAAGTACTTTACGCATATACTATAATTTTCTTCCTAAAATTCGAACCATTTCGTTTTTCCATTGGGTAAAGTCGCCTGCAATAATATGCTCGCGAGCTTGCCCCACTAACCAAAGATAGAAAGATAAATTATGCAAGGAAGCAATTTGTAATCCTAAAAGTTCATCAGCTTTAAACAAATGGTATAAATAAGCTTTAGAATATACAGTTCCACTATGCACGCTTGGGTCGTATTCAAGAGGAGAAAAGTCCATCTTCCACTTTTCATTTTTTATATTGATAATTCCATCGCGGGTAAATAGAAGTCCATGACGACCATTACGAGTTGGCATTACGCAATCGAACATATCTACCCCACGAGCTATACCTTCTAACAGGTTAATAGGAGTACCAACCCCCATTAAATAACGTGGTTTATTGAGAGGTAGTATTTCGTTTACCAACTCAATCATATCGTACATTTTTTCAGCAGGTTCACCCACTGCTAAACCGCCAATAGCATTACCTACCATATCTTTATCAGCAACGTATTTAGCCGATTCAGCACGTAAATCTTCATAAGTACTACCTTGAACTATAGGGAAAAGAGCTTGTTCAACTCCGTATTTAGGCTCCGTTTCTTTGAAACGAGTAATACATCTATCTAACCATCTATGAGTTAAACCCATACTGTTTTTCGCATAAGTATAAGAGCTTGGGTACGGGGGACATTCATCGAAGGCCATCATAATATCAGCACCAATAGAACGTTGAATATCCATTACACTTTCTGGAGTGAACATATGACGCGAGCCATCAATATGAGATTGGAATAAAGCACCTTCTTCAGATAACTTACGGTTCCCTGCTAAAGAAAAAACTTGGTATCCACCGCTATCTGTAAGCATAGGACCATCCCACTGCATGAATTTATGTACACCACCAGCGGCTTCCATAACTTTCATACCCGGACGAAGATATAAGTGATATGTATTTGCCAGAATAATCTGAGCTTTTACATTGTTTTTTAATTCGTGTGGATGTACCGATTTTACCGTGGCAGCAGTACCAACTGGCATAAAAATCGGAGTTTGAATAGGACCACGACCAGTGTGTAATACACCAGCTCTTGCTTTTGACGAATCGTCGTTTTTAATTAGTTCAAAATGCATAGGCGCAAAGATGATGTTTTTTTAGCAGAATTAGTAATTCAACCCTCGCCTTTCAACGAATTTTAATATCATTTTCAAGTCATTATCTAAGAAAGAAAATCAAATTTGTATATTTTAGAAAATTAAAATTATTTTTAGCTACCTTCATCTTAGGAATAAAACCTATTATGCTCGATAACTCAAACACCATATATAAACGTCAACTACGCCAGTTACTTAATGTAACCCAGGCAATTAACAATAATTTCTCTAGAGCAGAAATATTAGACATTTATGTAAATATTCTGAAGGGCGAAAAATATATTTCTCGTTTTGCCTTGTTATCTGTGCATAAAGGTGAATTAAAAGTTGAAGCAGTTGGACATACAGAAGACGAACAAATAGACTATATACTAAAAAACAATGTGCTGGATTCTATTAAGAATCCAGACTTAGTAACTTTCATGGCTAAAACGCCTGAATGTCCGTTTAATATTATTATTCCGGCGCATCATAAAGACCATATACTAGCAGTTTTATTAATAGAAACTGTTTATGACAATTCAGAGTTTTTAAACCTACCAACTCATATTGCAGATGCTCCTGAATTTTTACAAACCTTACATAATATTGTGTTCGTAGCTCTCGAAAATAAAATCTTATTTAAAGAAAATTTAAAGCAAGAACGTATTCAAAAAGAGCTTGAATTAGCTAGTGAGCTACAAAAAATGCTATTCCCACCTGCTTGGAAACAACACGATTTTGGGCTAGATATTGCAGGATTCCATATCCCATATTCTGAGGTGGGTGGCGATTATTACGATTACTTCCCTATTTCGGAATTTGAAGTGGCCTTTTGTATTGCAGATGTAAGTGGAAAAGGTATTTCGGCAGCACTTTTAATGTCGAACTTTCAAGCTAATGTGAGGGCCCTATTTCCCTATTATGGCAATATGAAATCGCTTACTCAAAAACTAGCTGAAAACGTAGATAGAGCAGCTCGTGGAGAAAGATTCATTACAGCCTTCCTTGCCGTATATAATGTAAAAACTAGAGAACTTAATTATATAAATGCTGGGCATAATCCTCCTTTACTTTGGAATAATGGCGAAATGCAAGTTTTGGAAGAAGGAACTACTGGCCTTGGAATGATTACACCTCTCCCCTTCATTAATGAAGGAAAGGTTAAAGTAGATCCAGGAGCCTTTTTAATTTGTTTTACTGACGGAGTAATTGAATTACAAAACCAAGAAAAAGAATACTTTGGTTATAGTCCACTTAAAAAAGTTGTTAGTCAACACCACAACCAAGATGCAGAACAATTAAATTTAGCGATTAGCATGGAAATAAGTCGTTTTAAAGGCGCTAAATTCCACGACGATGCTGCTATTTTAACTTGCAAATTCGACTAGTTATTTTGGCTTCTGTAATAAGTATAGTCATCGACTATAGTTTGAAGGAATTTAACAACATCCTGATCTATATTATACTCTATACCAATTACTTCGCACACTTTTTTAGCACATTCGCTGCGGATATAGTAAAGATTTTGAAGCGATTTTGCGTTTAAAACATACTTAATAGTTTCGATATCTCGACTAGTAAGATTTGTAACTTGAGGATAAGTTGGAGTATAATCTTCTGAAGTATAATGCAAGATAGTATCTTTTAAAGAAACCCTTTTTTTAACGGTAGCTACTGCTGTACCAGCGGCGATATCACCCAAACGTTGCCCTTTTGCACTTGCAAGTACTGCAACAAAGCCTAAACCAAAAAATAATACATTTTCGAGTAAACGAGTAACCCAACGAATAAAATAACTACTAAAACTTGGAGATGTTCCGTCTAGTTTAATGACTTTAATATTACGAATGCGCTTTCCAATCGATTGACCGTCGAAAATCAATTCAGAAATCAGATCGTAAAACAAGACTGGCACTGCAATTCCAAAACTTAACCAAATTGTAGCTGAATCCGATAAATTATTCCAAATTTCAAGATAATCCAGAACAAATAATACTGCAGCAATGTAAATCGCACATATAACTGTATCTATAAACCATGCGATCATTCTATCACTCACAGACGCGACCTCATAATCAAGTCGAACATTATGCGTGGTTTCAATCGATATTCTATCAGTATACTCTAACATTAGAACCAAAATTACAAGAATTTATTAAAGGCAATTTAAAATCAATATAAATTTTTACATATCTGAAATCTAATATTATATTTACGTGAACTAATTGATTTCACGTGCGAGAGCTTATATTTTTACAAAAAAATGAAAAAAGTTGGACGGAGCTAGAAGAGTTTCTAAAAGGTGATGGTCCAAAAGACCCAGATAAACTTTCTTCGCTTTACATCAAATTAAATGATGATTTGTCCTATGCCCGCACATTCTACCCTGAAAGCAATATTATCGACTATTTAAACGGATTGTCGATACAGCTGCACAAAGAAATTTATAAGAATAAAAAAATATCGAAAAACAGATTTATGGAATTCTTCAAATTTGATTTTCCTGAATCTATGTACCATTTACGATGGTATAATTTCATTACGTTAATAGCATTTTTATTATCGATAGGAATAGGTTGGCTTTCGGCAAGTATAGACACTAACTTTACTCGCTTGATGATGGGTGACGCCTATGTGGAAACTACTTTAGAGAATATTGCCAATGGTAAAGCCATGAATATTTATGGCCAAACTGTTGAAGGAGTCATGTTCTTTCAAATTGCAGCTAACAATTTATACGTTTTGATCCTTTATTTTTTATTGGGATTAATATTTGGATTAGGGTCTATAGCTATGTTATTCCGTTTTGGTATAATGATAGGTAGCTTTTTCCAATTCATGTACGCTGAAGGTGTATTTGCTGAAACAATGGTTGCTTTGTGGATGCATGGTGTTATAGAAATTACTTGCGCAATTGTAGCTTCTGCCGCTGGAGCTAAATGGGGTATGAGTTATATATTCCCTGGAACTTATACTCGTAGCGAATCTTTTAATATTGCCAGTAAACAAACCTTTAAAGTTTTATTAGGTCTTTTACCTTTAATTGTTATTGCTGCTTTTATTGAAAGTTATATAACTCGACATTATACTTTCAATATCCCATTGTCTATTTTAATTATTGTAAGCACCTTTATGTTTGTGCTTTTTTATATAGTTTACTATCCTTATAAACTTATTATTTCGAAAGAAGAATATGAATCAAAGTCCTAAACTTAACTTTAATCAATATAGAGATATAGGCCAAATCTTTAATAGTACCTTCACCTTTATAAAACAAAATTTTGGGATACTATTTAAGCTAATTACTACCATTTCAATCCCACCTATTTTACTAGCTGCAGGATTAATTATTTATGGAATTTACACTTTTATAGAAAACATTGATGCTGACAATCTATCCATTTTCTATTCTTTTATTTATTTTTCAATCGCAACCCTCATAGTTATTTTAGGTGGCATGCTATTTATTGCGTGTATATTCGAATTCATAGCTATTTATAAGGAATCTGATGATTATACTAAAATAACAACCGCACAAGTTTGGAGTCAAATTCGTAAAAACTTTTGGAATTGGGTTGGAAAGATAATTTTATGGACTTTGATATCAGCAACACTATCTTCAATCATTTCTATGATTGTTTTCATGATTTTTGGTACTGCCATGGTAATAAGTATATTTAGTCAAAGTATGATACTCTACTTTATTTTTATCATAGGAGCCTATGCATTTTCTTTCATAACTTCTGCTTATGTTCAATCTATTGGTATTCCTATTTTCTTCATCACAGCTCACGATAAAAAAGAAATAATTCCTGCAATCGGAAAAGCTTTTCAATTAATGCATGCTAAAGGAAATTTCTGGAAAGGAATATTTGTAACTCTACTAGGAAATTTAGTTCAATATATTCTTACATATTCTTTCATGGTTCCTGGAACTATACTATTTGCCGTAGTGGCATTTAACTTCAAGGAATCTGGAGCTAGTTTCGATGAAATTACAGAATCTAGTTCTATGCTTATTGTAATTGCAATATTTGGCACACTTTACTATATCGCTTTACTTTATTCAACCGTTATTTATTTCGTTTCACAATCGTTTAAAACAGGCGATCTTAACGAAAGAGCTTTCGGTAGTAACTTGCTTGAACGTATTAACCAAATTGGAACTAAGCGCAACTTAGATGTTGACTTTCAAAAAGAAACTTATTAATCTTGAAAAAAAATCTATTTACATATTTCTTAATATTTTCCTCAACATCATTTAGCTTTGCTAAACAGATGAGAGATAGTACATTGAAAAATGTGCAAAGATTTGACCGAGAGGAATACTTCAAGCTAAAAAATAGCGGCGATTACGATTATGTAGAAGATAGCGAAAAAGGATTAAGTCTCTTAGAACGTATTATTCAATGGATTTTGAAGCAATTAAATAAAATCCTTCCAGAGAATATGATAGATATCCCAAATGAATCTAACTTCGATACTACTTTCTTCACTTGGGCTATTCTAATTGGATTTATTGCCATTATCATCTTCATTATTGTTAAGATGAACAAAGCTGGAATGTTCAAGAAAAAAGCCAAACGTATTATTCCAGAAGAATTCGATATTCTCGAAGAAAATATTCACGAAATCGCTTTTATCGATGAAATTACTCAAGCTGAAAACGACAAAAACTTCAGAAAAGCTATCCGACTTCATTATCTAAACACTTTAAAACATTTGGATGATAATGGATTAATTAAATGGACTCCGAATAATACTAATAGCGACTTTAAACGTATGATGCGAAATTCAAAATATTTCGAAGAGTTTAAAGAGTTATTATGGATATACGAATATGCTTGGTATGGTTTGTCAAATCCAAATTTTGATGAATATACTAAACTAAAAGAGTCGTATTTAAAATTTCAATCTAACTTTAATAAAGTTAAGGCATGAAGAAGAACGTAAAAATACCGTTTTATTTACCTGCCTTGATTCTATTTTTGGTGGTTGTTGCGGCAATATACTTCCAACCCAAACCTATAGATTGGTCTTATTCTTTCCGTAAATACGATAGAAAACCATTTGGAACCAAAGCCTTATTCAGCTTACTTCCAAACTATTTCAAAAATGCCGAAATAGTTACTATTGATACTCCTTTAGAAGAAATGAATGATTGGTGTGAAAATAAATCGCTCTATCTTTCTATTGGAACTACTCAAATCGCTCACAATAAAAAAGAATTAGTAAAACTCCTTGATATTACTAATACTGGCGGAGACGTTTTCTTAAGTACCTATAGATTTAATGAAGATTTACTAGATACCCTAGATATAGAAATACTTGCCAGTAATTTCGACTATTATAAAACCATCGAATGTAATTTCACTGATCCAAAAATTAAAGCTTCTGTAAATTATAAATCGCATCCATCACATAGTTCTGCCGTTTATTTTTCGAAGATTCCGAACAATGCTATTGTATTAGTTAGAGACCTAAATAACAACCCATTAACCATTGCACTACCATGGGGTAAAGGGAATTTAATTTTAAATACAACTCCACTTTTCTTCACCAATTACCATCTATTCAATAATAATGATATCGACTTTGTAGAAAAGACTTTTTCGTATTTAGAAACTCCTAGAACCGTTTATTGGGACGAATATTTCAAAAAAGAAAACGATAAAGGAACTACACCATTAAAAGTACTATTAAGTCATAAAGGTTTTAAACTTTCGTGGTACTTACTTTTGGCATTAATTGTAGTATTTATTTTATTCATGTCGAAACGTAAACGTAAGGCAATTGCAGTAATTCCACCATTAAAAAACACCAGTTTAGAATTTATAGAAACCGTAGGTTTATTGTACTACAACCAAAAGAACCATGCGAATTTAGCGGTAAAAATTGCTAATTTATTTTTAGAAGGGATACGAATGAATTACCATTTACTAACCGATGAATTAAATGAGGATTTCACAGAAGCACTTTCTCAAAAATCTATGTATCCATACGATAAAACTAAAGATTTAGTATACATATTAAACAAAGCTAAATCAGGACAAATACAAACAGACCAATCTTTAAAAAGTTTATATAATCAAATAGAAGAATTTAAAAAATCAATCCAATAGCTATGGAATTTGCACCTAATACATTTTCAACATTAGAAGATTTAAACGAAAAAGTTAAATCTGAAATAGCCAAAGTAATTGTTGGTCAATCCGAAATGGTTGAGCAACTAATCATCGCCATATTAGCGAACGGACACGTTCTTATTGAGGGTGTTCCAGGCGTAGCTAAAACCTTAGCCGCAAAATTAATGGCCGGGACATTGAGAGTAGATTTCTCGCGTATTCAATTCACACCAGACTTAATGCCTGCCGATGTAATTGGTTCCTCAATTTTCAACGTTAAAAACCAAGAATTCGAATTCAAAAAGGGTCCAATTTTTAGCAATATAGTTCTATGCGACGAGATTAATCGCGCCCCTGCTAAAACTCAATCGGCCCTATTCGAAGCTATGCAGGAAAAGCAAATTACCATTGATGGGAAAACTTATAAACTTGATAATCCTTTTTTGGTAGTTGCTACGCAAAATCCTATTGAACAAGAAGGAACTTATCGCTTACCTGAAGCACAATTAGACCGTTTCTTATTTAAAATTTTGGTAGATTACCCTTCTCTTCAAGAAGAAATTCGAATACTCCAAGATTCTCAAAACTCTGAACAACCATTAGCTGAAAAAACTATAGATGCAGTAATGACCAAAGAAGAGTTATTACACTATAGAAGCTTATGTCGCAAAGTAAAAGTAGAAGAGAAACTCCTTGAATTCATAGCACAAATCGTAAATAAAACACGTAATAACCCAAATTTATACCTTGGTGCTTCTCCGCGTGCATCTTTAGCTATTTTAGATACTGCAAAAGCAAAAGCTGCAATATCTGGTAGAGATTTCGTGATTCCTGAAGACATTATTTACGTAAGCGTTCCTGTTCTTCGTCATAGAGTACAACCAACTCCAGAAAAAGAAATGGAAGGAATTACAGTAGATAAAATTATACGTGACCTAATTAGCAGCATCGAGGTTCCTCGTTAAAAATGAAGAAACTTAAGTCGTACATAAATGCATTACACCTACATCCCAACTTCTTTTTGTGGGGAATTGGATGTGTATTGCTTGCTTTTTTAAGCTATTACTTCAAAGATTTATTTGTGATAGCTTGTATCCTAATTGGGGTATGGTTGGCTCTTACATTAATCGATATTTTTCTACTCTTCCGTCAAGAAAATTACATATTAGCCAAACGCGATTTACCTATCAAATTAAGCAATGGCGACGAAAATCCAATTTTCATAACTATAGAAAATCAATATCCTTTCGATACTAATGTAGAAATAGTGGATGAAATTCCAGACCAATTTCAGATGCGAGATTTGAGTTTCAAACTCAAGTTAAAAAGTGGAGAAAGAAAGAAAATATCATATTCGTTAAGACCTGTAAAAAGGGGTGTTTACGAATTTGGGAATATAAATGTAATAGCACATTCGCCTCTACGTTTAGCCAAGCGTAAATACAGTCTTTGGTATAACGAAGAAACTGCTGTATATCCATCCTTCTTACAACTTCGCAAATACGAAATTCGAGCTATAAACCAGAATTTAAGTTTAATTGGAGTAAAAAAAATTCGTAGAGTTGGCAATAACAAAGAATTCGAAAAGATTAGAGATTATGCCATAGGCGACGATATTAGAACTATAAATTGGAAAGCCACTGCAAAACGACAGCATTTAATGGTTAACCAATATATAGAAGAAAGAGCTCAACCTATATATAACGTAATTGATACGGGTAGAAGTATGAAAATGCCATTTGAGGGCATGACATTACTTGATTACAGTATTAATTCTGCTTTAGTTTTAAGCAATATAGCCTTACAAAAATTCGACCAAGCAGGATTAATTTGCTTCTCGAACGAAATTCATGAACATATACCTGCAGATAGAAAAGGGAATCAATTAAATAAAATACTAGACGCATTATATAATCAAAAAACCAGATGGTTAGAGAATAATTTTGCAGCATTACAGGTATTAGCAAAGCGAAAAATAAATAGAAGAAGTCTGTTTTTAATATATACCAATTTTGAATCTATAGATTCAATGTACCGCCAATTGCCATATTTGCGCAGCATTGCAAAACAACATGTGGTAGTTGTTGTATTCTTTTACAATACAGAAATTAAAGTATTAACGAATAGAGTAGTCAAAAATACAGAGGACTTATATATAAAGACTATAGCTGAAAAATTTGAGCAAGAAAAGCGTCAAATTGTTTTAGAATTGAAAAAACACGGTATCTTTAGCATATTAACCACACCTCAAGAGTTAACAATTAACACAATAAACAAGTATTTAGAGATAAAATCTTCAGGAATTCTTTAATACTTATATACCTAAATGATTAAAATTCCGTTTTGTTAGGGATTTTGTAATATGTTTGTAAAAAATTAGAATTTGCTCATGAAAAAAATTGCTTTACTTGCCTTAAGCATACTACTAGGGGTAGGGACTAGCTTTGAACTTTCGGCCCAAGCTGAACAACCAGTTCCAAAAGTAAATGTTCCAAAGCCCATTAAACCTCGTCCAAAGAGACAAGACCAAGTAATTTTCACATTCCACAGCTCTCAAGTATTAAGAAATGAGGGACAAGGAGTTAAAAATAAATGGTATTCTCATGGATTTAGTGGAGCTTTAATGTATGATTTTATCATTAAACGTTCTAATTTCAGCTTTGGTATTGGTGCAGGAGCAAGTAATGACAACTTTTATCTAGATAAAAAGATCACTTACGATCCAACTACTCAAGGAACAGTATTTACTGCTTTTCCGGATACCTTCAAACGTTATAAATTCTCAACTACAACTTTAGAAATACCATTAGAATTACGTTTTAGAGTTCATCCTCACAAACGTAATACCTTCAAAATTGCAGTAGGTGCTAATATTGGTTATATGGTTGGTGCACGTACTAAATACGTTGGTGACGGAGTAAATTACGAAGGGGTAGAAATTGATAAAGCTAAGATCAAAGAATTCAACCCTCCTGGAATCAACCGCCTTGTCTATGGTGTACACATGCGTTTAGGTTATGGCCGTTTCGCTATTACTGGTCACTATGCCCTATCTGAATTATGGAAAGCAAATAAAGGCCCTAAAGGATGGCATCCAATTAATATTGGAATTACCATCACTCCTTTCTAAAAATAGATTGTAAGACCCAATAGGGAAATATATTGAACGATAAGCCCTACCAGAAATCCTGAATAGATTTGGTAGGGCTTATGTGCGTTTAGTGCTAAGCGTGAAAAGCCTACCAAGCCAGATACAAATAAGGCCAGAAGTAACATATAAAACGAATCCGCATTATAAAACAAGCCTATAAAACATAACATACCCACAAAACTTCCCATACACATGGTATGTATACTAATTTGAAATCTTGAAGTAAATGCAAGCGCTGTAATTAGTAAAATAATACCTGAAAGTATAAGGTGCAATAATAAGTCGGGTAAACCCTCTATTGTTTCTAATAATCTATAACAAAAAGCATAAAAGGTTATTGATAACAAGAAGGGAACGAATCTTTGTCGTCTTTTAGGCAAATTAAGATTCTCTGCCATGCCAAATTGCATGAGGGCTAAAAGACTAACTAAAGGCAATAAAAACATAAAGAATGTAAGAATTCCAAGCAAAATGAGTTTCGCTTGCAAATTCAATACATTAAAAGTAAACACATTTGCTCCAAAGAGCAAGTATGCAGCTGCCAAAACGGGAACTATAAGTGGGTTAAAGGTATTACTAATTAAATTAGCAAATTTCTGCATATTAAACGGGGTTTGCAGGTGGTTCTAGAACGGCTCCACATTGTTTGCAAGTTCTATGCTCTAAAGAGCCATAAAACTCTTTAAACACCTTTTGGAAATCATTTTCAATATTGGTTAATGGAAAATAAGCCTCGAATAATTTATGATTACAATTTTCGCAGAACCATAATAGGCCATCCATCTCTCCTTCTCTTCTTTTTCGTTCTATTACAAGACCTACTGAATTCTCAGTACGCATTGGGTTGTGAGGAACACGTGCGGGCAATAAGAAAACCTCACCAGCGCGTATAGGCACATCTACCGCTTTACCATCTTCTTGGATACGAACGGTAATATCTCCCTCTAATTGATAAAAGAACTCTTCACCTTCGTTGTAATGATAATCCTTACGCGAATTTGGACCACCAACCACCATCACGATAAAATCGCCTGTATCTTGCCATACTACTTTATTATTTACCGGTGGCTTAAGTAAATGACGATTTTCCTCAATCCACTTTTGAAAATTAAAAGGACGTTGTATCATAATACCTGTATTTTCTATAAAGGTAAGAAGAAATTTAGCCTAATGAATAATTTAATGTTTAATAAATCACAATACTTTATATTTGTGACTATGGAATACGGATTAACAGGAAAGAAAGCTTTAATTTGTGGAGCTAGCGATGGTATAGGAAAAGCATGTGCAATCATGTTAGCCAATGAAGGTGCTAAGGTTACTCTTTTAGCCAGAAACGAAGATAAACTGAAAGCTGTTTTAAATGAATTACCAGGGAATGGACACCAATTTTTGGTAGTTGATATGGACCAACCAGCACAGCTTGAAGCTATACTTAAAGCTCATATTGAAGCAGGTAATACTTTCGATATTTTAGTCAATAATAGCGGAGGACCAGCGGCTGGGCCCGTATCGGCTGCTAAAGTAGAAGAATTCCACCTAGCTTTTAACCGTCATCTTATCTGTAACCACATTCTTGCCACACATCTTTTGCCGCATATGCGCGAGCAAAAATGGGGCAGAATTATCAATATAATTTCTACTTCAGTTAAAGTACCATTACCAAACTTAGGAGTTAGTAATACAATTAGAGCAGCTGTTGCCAATTGGGCTAAAACCTTGGCTAACGAAAATGCTGTTTACGGAATTACCGTAAATAATGTATTACCTGGAGCAACCTTAACTGGTCGTTTACAAAGTATCATGGAAAACAAATCTGCAAAAACTCAGCATACCTACGATGAAGTACAGGCTGAAATGAAAGCTGAGATTCCTATGAGACGCTTTGGAACGCCTGAAGAAATCTCAGCTGCCGTATGTTTTTTAGCGTCAGAAAACGCTTCTTATATCACTGGAATTAATATTCCTGTAGATGGAGGTAGAACCCCTTCTCTATAAAATTAAGGAGCAATTAATTTGAAGCCCTTTCCATGTATATTCAGAATCTGAATTCGTGGATCTTCTTTTAGATATTTACGCAATTTGGTAATATAAACATCCATACTTCTTGCGTTAAAGTAACTATCGTCTTGCCATATAGCTTTTAGCGCGTAATTACGGTCTAATACATTATTAGCTTTTTCGCATAATAAACGTAATAATTCGCTTTCTTTCGAAGTTAATTTACGAGAATCATTACCCAAGGTAAGTTCTTGCTTAAGACTATCAAACATATAATCTCCAAGGGTAAATACAGCCTCTTCTTTTTGCTCAATAGTCGAAATATTCGTACGCTTTAATACCGCACGTATACGCATAAGCATTTCTTCCATATTGAAAGGCTTGGTAAGATAATCATCTGCACCTGTATTAAAGCCTTCTATCTTATCTTCTGCCAAAGATTTAGCAGTTAAGAATATAATTGGAATACTTTTATTAATTGTTCTAATCTCTTTAGCCAATGTGAAACCATCTTTCTCTGGCATCATCACGTCTAATAAGCACAGATCAAAACGCTCTTGAGTAAAAGTATCAAAAGCAATTTGGCCATTTTCGCAAAGTGTTGTTTCAAACCCCTTCGCATTCAAATAATCTCTCAGAAGCATCCCTAAATTTGGCTCATCTTCTGCTAATAAAATTCTCGCGCTTTCTTTCAGATTCATGGTTTAGACATGGTTTAGATTGTAAAGTAACTAATTTTTTCCGACATTTTGTATGAATGGTAATTCTATAGTAAATATTGACCCCTTCCCTAAATCACTATTTACATAAATCGTACCATTATGTTTTTCTACTATTTGTTTTACGTAATTTAATCCTAAGCCATACCCCTTTACATTATGCACATTCCCCGTCGATACCCTATATAACTTATCAAATATACGACCCTGATCACTCTTAGGTATCCCTATCCCATTATCCTCTATCATTATTATTATCTTCCCTGGTCTATTATACGTTTCAATTGCTATTTTGGGTTCCTTATTATCATTACCTAAATATTTTATGGCATTGTCTAATAAGTTCGCTACTACATTCGTTATATGAACCTCATCCGCCTCTAGATAAGGCCTTGCTGCTGTTAGATTTAAACGCAATTTCACTTTCCTCTTCTCAAACTGAATTCGCATACTATCCGTTATCGCAACTATCTTTTCGTGGAGATTTACATGCTTAAATTTTAACTTTATTTCACCCTTTTCTGTCAATGCTGAATGTAAAATATTCTCTACTAATTTGCCCAAACGCATATTTTCAGCATTAATTATTTTGATATAATTCTCCCGAACACTCTCTATTCCAGCCATATCTTTGTCGTTTAACGCCTGACACGCTAAAGATATTGTGGCAATAGGGGTTTTTAGCTCATGCGTAATGTTATTCATTAGGTCGTTCTTCATCTCACCTACCTTCTTCTGCTCAAATATGATGCGTAACGAGACTACAAACAATATCAAAATAATAAGAACTATTAATACACTCGACAATAATAATAACGAAATATTTCCAAATAAAAAAGTAGTCTTAGATGGAAAATATACCGTCAATTGTACCGCATTTTTCATCCCTCTATAGAACAAGGGAATTTGATACTTACTATATACTAATGCTTTATTATCAAACGAATTCGAAAATATAAACGACTTATTAAAACTATTATAAATCCCCCATTCATACGAAGCATCTATCTTCTTTAACACCATCTCTTTGCGTATCTCCCTACTCAACAAAGTGGTATCTAAGTCTCTATCTTCATACGATAAATATCCAAATAGTAAGTCTGTAAAAATCGATTTTAATCTACCTGGATCGCTTCGGTACATTTCTATATTCCCATTAAAGCGATCTAGCATCATCTCTGCACTATTGTTCGTATTGGTTATAGGATCGCCATATTCATCCAAAACAACAGGAATACTATTTAAGTATATATTCGATTTCTTAATCCATACCGAGTCTATATTCCTCCGTAATGCATTCTCAATCTCGTTTAAATAAAACTCCTGATTTATCTTACGCTCAACGTGATGACGCTCTACTTTATATTTAACCGAGCTCAGCAACTCTCCTACACTTTGGTCGAACTGTTGACTTTGTTGCGTATATGCCCTATATATCAAATATGCCTGTAAACTTATCAATGCTAATAAGGTTACAGACATTAATATGATAATATATTGAATCCGACGTTTTTGAGTCAACGCAATTAAAATTAGTAGGGTAAAAGTAAAAAAAAGGTTGCACTATTGCGCTACCTTCTTAATTCTTTATCTGATGAGGTTTACTCCTCCACTAATTTTCTGCACTTTATCGTCTTTTATTCTATAATTTATGACGTATGAATAGGTATCTACTTTACATGGTGCTCCATTGCCCATATGTGTTCCGTCCCATCCATCGTAAATATTTCTTGTTTTATATACTAATTCACCCCATCTGTCATAAACCAATAACTCAAAGTTATCTACATAACTTATCGATACTCTCCATACATCATTTATTCCATCTCCATTAGGCGTAAAGGTTGAAGGTATAAATGCAAAGGATGGGCCATTGGGTTCCTCTGGCATCGCTGGTTCTTCTGGATTATCTGGCAATGCAACAAAATGAGCAATTAAGGTGTCATCTTGATTAATAGTAAAACTTACATGCGTATCTGTAGTGCCTGGTGTTAATACATGATTCATTATAGTCCAATATCCAAATTCATAACCCGGACTTGGCAATGCTATACATGTTATCACTGTATTACTATCATACTGGGTTGTGTAAGGATATATAGGTGCAATAATTCCATTACTTGAAACTTGACCAGTATTTACTGGATCTACATTTACAGTTAATTTCTTTTTACCCGGAACCGGAATTAATTTAAAGTGTGCTATAATCGTATCATCTTGGGTTGAAGTAATACTTACTATAGTATTCGTAGTATTTGGATTAAATGTATGATGTGCCGATTCCCAATAATCGAAAACATATCCAGCAGCTGCTAAAGCCTCTAAATTAACCGTAGAACTAGTTGTATATTCGTTGCTATACGGATAACTTGGAGGAATAAATCCTGAAATATCAATATTACCAGATAGTGGTGGGTCAACTACAAAGGTTAATTCTGGCTCTTCTATTAATTTAAAATGCGCAATTATTGTTTGTGAATGGTCTATTTGTATACTTGCCGAAGAGTCGTTTATACTCGGTAATACCACATTATCGGCTTCCCAATAATCGAACTCATATCCAGCATTTGCCATGGCTTTTAACAATATATCTATATCTCCATAATAGGTTCCATCAAACGGATACGAAGGCAGTAGCAAACTATTAACTTGAATAGTTCCAGCACCAGCAGGCATTACATCAAATGTAACATCATACGGACCAGTAATATCATAACAATCAACCAAACCCTGCTCCATATTTACGCAGCGGGCATTTATAAAGTTTTTCAATTGATCCACCCTTGCTTGCCAGCCAGCCATAGATCCACCCCATCGTGCAATTTGTGCAGGCATCTCTGGTGCAATATAGGCCAACATACTATCCAACACATGAATCATATGAGCACAACTAAATACCGTATTCCCTAAGTCTATATATCTAGATATATAGTACTGCTCTACTTCTGGATTTTCGTTGATTAATTTATTTAATATCTGCGTATGACCTTGCCCACCAGGATTTGGTAAACTCTCAGCTGCACATGGGTCGGCGGTTGGACTCGTATTAGGTATACCAGTATAATTGATATAATGCCCAAAAGTGGCATCCATATCCCATAATACATAACTCCATTTACTACGCGGATTTCCAGGATCATTTAACCCTCTCCACCAAGCTGTATTCCAATTTAACCAGTCTGAACAAACTGTATATGAATTTAAACAAAAATAATCTACTAACGATCTCCAATTTAACTGGGCATCTACCGTAGCGAAATTATTCGGATCGCCCATATTATTGGTCATAATAAAGTTCCTAAGATTATTCCAACTTGTAGTAGCAGCAGCTCCACCATACTCGGGCCAAGTAGCACCCCAAGTTTTTAGATAATGCATCTCGGTTTCATCATAACCATAATAGAAATTTGTATAATCTTTATCATCTGCCTTTTCACGTACATCATATACACCCCAATATTGCCCATTTACATACAATACACATGGTTCCCAAGTCCTTCCGTCTAAATCTAATCCACCATTTAATGCTAAGGTTGTAACATAAGAATCGCGTATATGCGCCCCATTGGCAAATGGATAATTATCGTTCGCAGCGGCTTTTAATATCACTCTTTGGTATTCATCTCTCGGACTAACATTAAACACTTCATGATGTATAGCCGATGAATATCCGAATTGATCTCTTGCAATAAAATCTATACCTCTTTGCTGATATGCCCAACTGTCGTTCCCATGTTTATTAGATTCCCCATAACTTTCTGCAACAAATGCTCCATTCGACTCAAAATATTCTAAGCCCGTTTCAGGCTCAATTTGGGTACCCGTCATTAAGGTTTGAATATTATCTCCAAAAATAGATATCACATCAACCCCATGCGAAACTCCAATAAAATATGTATTCGATGTAACAAAACTTGGTAAAACACTCGGATCATTAGAAAATACTCTTGCCCTTATTACTGTGGTTGCACTAACATTTATAGGACCCGTATATAAGGTTGATGCAGCCGTTGGTGTCGACCCATTTGTTGTATATCTAATAACCGAATTAGGTTCTGTTGTACTTAAACTCACACTCTGAGCACCTGGATAAAACCCAGGATTTACACTCATGGTTGGCGCTGCCGCATAATGCGTATATGCATTTGCCCCTACTGTATTTGCAGCATTAGGGGTTGGATTTGTAAATATAGCCCATGTACCAGACCCATCTGGTGAACGACCCGTAGAATGATTCCTTAAATTCGGCTGAACTGATACGTTCTCTATAATATTACCCGCATTATCTGATAATACTATATTCTCACCTTCGGTTTGGGTAATCTTAAAATTCGTATGAAAATTTCCCGCAAATACTCCATCACGCCCACTTGCCCAAAAAACTTGACGCTGACCAGGATTTAATACCAATGCCGGTATAGCCCATTTTGTCGGATTACTCGGTTTATCACTTAAATAATATCCAGTTAAATCAACAGGCGCTCCGCCTGCATTGTACAGCTCAAACCAGTCCTCGCGCTCTCCAAAATTGTCGGTAACCGTTGTAACATTCGCTGCCGAATATTCATTTATTACCACTTGGCTAAAGGCTGTTTGTAAGGTTAAGAAAAGGGCAAATAATAAAGGGTAATGGTACTTATTCATCTGATTGATAGCTAATAATTATATACAAATATATATTTTTCCTCATCATTCACAAGCGCATTTTTTCAAAAAAATAATAGCTTTTATAAAATTTATTTGACCTTTGCTAGAAAATACGGTTTATGCGAACGCTTATCTTAAATGCAACTCTTGTCAACGAAGGAATGTCCTATAAATCAAATGTTTTGATAGAAAATCAAATAATTCAAGACATTTTCGATGCTAATCAGACAGATTTGCCCCAAGCCGACCGTGTCATCAACGCACAAGGACTATTCCTCCTCCCTGGTATGATCGACGATCAAGTCCACTTCAGAGAACCCGGCCTTACTCATAAAGCTAATATCTATTCTGAGTCTAAAGCTGCTGTTGCTGGTGGTATCACTTCTTTTATGGAAATGCCTAATACCGTCCCAAACACGCTTACTCAACAACTTCTCGAAGATAAATACCAAATTGCCTCCCAAACTTCCCTTGCAAACTACTCCTTCTTTATGGGTGGCGGAAACGATAACTTAAACGAGGTTCTTAAAACTGACCTTTCAAAGGTGTGCGGACTTAAAATATTTATGGGCTCAAGCACCGGTAATATGTTGGTCGACAATAAAGATACCTTAGAAGCAATCTTCAAAGAATTTGAAGGTGTTATTGCATTACATTGCGAGTTCGAACCTATGGTGCGCCAAAATAATCAACTCTTCCTAGAAAAATATGGAGAACAACTTTCGGCCAAACACCATCCCCTAATCCGTAATGCCGAAGCTTGTTATGCATCTTCTTCTCAAGCCGTTGAACTTGCCGAAAAACATGGAACTCGAATCCACGTTCTACATATCTCTACCGAAAAAGAAACCCATTTATTCAGAAACGACCTGCCTTTAGAAGATAAAAAAATTACAGCTGAAGCTTGTTTGCATCACTTATGGTTTACTGATGCAGATTACGAAAACAAAGGTAATTTCATTAAATGGAATCCAGCTGTCAAATCTGCAGCTGATAGAGATGGAATTTGGAAAGCTCTCCTAGATGGCCGCATCGACGTTGTAGCTACCGATCATGCCCCACATACAATCGAAGAAAAATCACAACCTTATAATTCTGCGCCAAGCGGCGGACCATTAGTACAGCATGCACTCAATGGCTATTTAGAATTTGTGAAACAAAATAAATGGAAAATCGAAGATGTAGTTCAGAAATTTGCACATAACCCAGCTATTCTATTCCGCATCGAAAAAAGAGGATTTATCCGTAAAGGATATTTCGCCGATTTAGTGCTAGTAAACATGCACGACTCATACCATGTTTCTAAATCAAACATTTTATATAAATGTAATTGGAGTCCGTTCGAAGACTTTACCTTCCATTCAAAAGTTACACACACCTTCGTTAATGGAAATTTAGTGTACGAAAACGGTAATTTTAACGAAGACTCAAAAGGCGAGCGCTTAACGTTTAATCGATAAGTAAATTCTCTAAACATAATTTGGGCGTGAGCAAGCGCTTATCGACTAATAGACCGTCCTCCCCGCTACCTTTGGGATGTACGGGCTTCACTTCGTTACGCCCTAGCACCACGGCAGGTATCGGGCACGCAAATAAAACCCTTTATTTACAATCTTGGCTTTTAGTTTCTGCCAAATAATGTAATAAAAACTA
>DATCKI010000107.1:0-1698 GCA_036562365.1 Bacteroidia bacterium
TTTATTGCTCCAAAGAAGAAGAAATAGGGGTTTGAATGTAGATTTTTTTGTTACGTATAGTTATTGAATCGATCAGTAATGAGTAGTTTGGAACTAGAATTCCAGCTTCAGCAAAAGCAGATTCATTATCTTCTTGATCAAATTCGCTAATTATAATAGCATTCTGATATTTTTCTTGAAAGTCGGTTCCATTTAGGAAGTTTTTCCAAACGGGAACCGATTTTTTATTTGTTTCCCAGCTTAGTCCAGGCCCCCAAGGCCCAATCACATATTCCACATTGCTTTGGGCTGCTAAATCGCGGGTAATTTCATTGCCAAGTTTAATATTCCAAGTTCTATTTTCAAGTAAATTCTTATATGGAATTACGAATGAGCTTAAAATCCAAATTATAAATACAATTCCGTATTTTTCGTTTGTAAGAGAACGTCGTAAGAGGAAAATAATTACAGCCAATGTTCCGCTTATAGCCCAAATAGTAGGTACTATATAACGTGTTGGAGTAAATCTAATTCCGAATTTATGCATTTCGAGGGCTACCCAACTTAAGAAAAATAGAAGTAATAGGAGTAAAGGATTTTTGAAGTTTTTAGGAAGATAAATCAAGCCTATTATAGACCCCAAGAACATCAAGAATATATTGAAACGCGGATAATTTGCGAATAGAGTAGTTTTAAAGTTCTCTTTTACTTCATTCCAAACATCGTTGGATGGCACCCATCTACCGCTGGTTTGATGTTGCATGATAAAATCATAAGATTCTTTCATAGGCAAATACACGAGCAACGTGTAAGCAATTGCTCCGCAGAAAAGAGGGATGAAAGGTTGATATAATTTAAAGGTTGAATCTAATTTTCGCTCTTTAATTGTGTGCCATACTATCCATAAGAAATAGACCCCAAGCATGTACATGAATTGGTTTTTGAGGGCAATAACAATCCAAATAGCTAAAGCTGGAATAATCCATTTCTTAATATTTTGTTTAGGTATATAAGAGGCTCTGAAGAATTCGGCCAGGGCCCATAAAGTGGCTGTAGAGGCCATAGATTCAGCCATACTAAAATGTAGGTACTGAAATCCAATATAATTGAACGTAGATATGAATGCGGCAAAAAGGAATATCTTTTTGTATTGTATTGAGCGATTATAAGCTAAAGAAATGAAGATGATATTAGCTAAAAAAGCCCATAAGCGTGCTTTTAAGAGTGAAATGCCAAAAATAGAAAAGCCCAATCCCATATAAAGCTGGAATAGGGGAGTTTTAATGAAATTATCGCATTCGCTAGTGTTAAGTTCGCCGGTTAAAACCCAATTTCGGATTTGAGAAGTATTTAAACCTTCGTCGGTAAAAGCGTCTCTAGATGTAGAAATAAAAGCATCAGGATCAGCTTGAAAGAAAGGAATACTTAAAATGAAAATAAAAACTAAAGAAAATGGTAATAAAAATTTATTACCATTTTCTGAAAAAAAAATATTGTCTAATTTCTTAAGCATCAAAAGATAGGAAAGCTTTTTCGATTAAAGAAGCAGCTTCTCTTATTTGAGTTTCATTAATAACTAAAGGTGGAGCTAAACGTATAATCGTATCGTGAGTTGGTTTAGCTAGTATACCATATTCTTTCATACGCATACAAATATCCCAAGCGCTAACACCGTCCATAGTAATAGTATCAATGGCATTTAATAGACCTTTACCACGG